>NZ_JBFALC010000002.1:0-210230 GCF_040656035.1 Streptomyces sp. NPDC050211 | reverse complement strand
TCTTTCCCTCCCCGAACATCCACCGATCCTGATCGCGCGCCTGGCGCCCACCACCGCCGCCAGCTCCCCAACCCCCAACCCTCACGACAACTCCCCGCGCCCCTGCCGAGGCAACCCCAGCTCCACCGCTACCGTCGAGTTGCAGTACTCCCGTACCGCGCTCGTCCGTGCCACTACGCGCCCCCGGTGCACCACGATCCGGCTGTACGCCAGCGACAGCGCGCTCGCCAGCCCGTCGCCCCGCACCGCGAGCAACTCGGCCGGGAATCCCGCCTCCACTCGGACCTCGGGCAGGCCGAGCACGGCACGAGCGGTCGTGCTCACCGCGTCGTAGGCGTCCTCGGGGCGCAGCCCGTAGCGCGAGGCGAGCAGATACGCGGCCTCCAGGGGGTCGCCGCGGCCGACCGGGTTGGAGACGTCACGGAGCGAGCCGCTGCCCGCGGCCACCCGTACGCCGGCCGAGCGCAGCAGCCGTACCGGAGCGGTGCCCCGGCGGTCCACGCCCCCGCAGCCGCCCTGGGGCAGGCACGCCACGGTCACTCCGGCCGCGGCGAGCTGGTCGGCGGTGCGGGAGGCCACCTCGGAGGGCAGCCGGCTCAGGCCCCCGCACGGCCCGAGTGTGACCCCGGGGCGCAGCCCTCCGGCCATGGTCGCGAGGCGGGCCAGACGGGCCGGGTCGGTGGCGTCCGTGTGCAGGTCGACGGGGCAGCCGTGCTCGGTGGCGACCTCCAGGACAGCCTCGACGTAGCCCGTCGGATCGGGGTCCAGATCCGGACAGCCGCCCACCACGGAGGCGCCCATCTTCGCCGCGTCCCGCAGTATCGCGAGCCCGTCCGCCCCGGCACGGCCGGTCAGCACACGGGGCATGGCCACCGTCATCAACTCGGTGAGCCCGCGCAGCGATCGCCGGGCCTGCAGTACGGCGCCCAGCGCGCCCAGCCCCTGCACGTCCCCCACGCGCACGTGCGCACGCAGCGCGGTCGCCCCGTGTCCGAGCTGCAGCAGGGCGGCCTCGGTCGCCCGGCGCTGGACGTCCTGGGGGTCGTACGAGACCGGACCGCCCTCGTCCGCCGACAGCGCGGTGTCGGCGTGGGCGTGCGGCTCGGCCGGGGCGGGCAGCAGCAGATAGCCGCCGAGGTCCACGCGTGCGCCCGGACCGGGCGAACCGTCCGCCGTCAGGCTCCCGGCGGTACCGACCGCCTCGATGCGCTCACCGCCCAGCCGTACGTCCACGGTCCGGCCGTCGGTGAGGCGCGCCCCGCACAGCAGCAGGGAGGCCGATTCGGTCTGCCCGGACGAGCCCGCTGAACCCGACGAGCCCGAAGCGGACGACGACGAAGGGGGCGGCTGCGGCTGGCTGTCGGGCATCGCGCTCCAGTGGCTCGGGGACTGCGCGGAGGACGCAAGATCACACAGAGTGAGTCGAGCCTAGGGTGGCGATCCGCGCGCGACGCGCAGGAGCGCAATAGTCGTACCGGCGTGGTCCGCCGAACGGGAGAGGCGCGCGGGGACGCTTCACGCGCGCGTGGCGGACCTGCGTTCGGGACGGGACGGGTGCCGCGAAACGGATTTGGGTGAACGGCGGCCGAGCGTGTAATGTCTTCATCGCTCGCCCCAATAGCTCAGTCGGTAGAGCGTCTCCATGGTAAGGAGAAGGTCTACGGTTCGATTCCGTATTGGGGCTCCGGTGTGGGAGGTTCTCGCCGCGAGGCGGGAACCGATCACATCACAGCGGTGTAGCTCAGTCGGTAGAGCAAGCGGCTCATAATCGCTGTGTCACCGGTTCAAGTCCGGTCACCGCTACTGACAGTAGCCGATTGTGGGGTCGGTCCTTCGGTCGGCTACTCTTTTATGCGTTCATCGTCCCATCCGTTCGTCAAGGAGCACTCCTGTGGCTGCCACCGACGTCCGCCCGAAGATCACGCTGGCCTGCGTGGAGTGCAAGGAGCGGAACTACATCACCAAGAAGAACCGGCGTAACAACCCGGACCGACTGGAGATGAAGAAGCACTGCCCGCGTTGCAACGCGCACACCGCGCACCGCGAAACGCGATAAATCAGGCTCGTACGTCGAGGCCGTCCCCACATCGGGGGCGGCCTCGCGTCGTTCCACCGGCCGGAACCGACCGGTAACCGCACTGACCGGTAACCGCACTGACCGGTGACCGCACCGACAGGTAACCGCTCCGGCAGCAACGGCGACAACGGCAGCAGCAGGACCAGCAGGACCAGCTGAACTATCAGGAGGTGCCGAGCCCATGGCGCTCGACCAGTCCTTCGTGGGGCGGACCTATCCGCCCACCGACCCCTATGAGGTGGGCCGGGAGAAGATCCGCGAGTTCGCGGAGGCCGTGGGGGACACCAACCCGGCGTACACGGACCCGGAGGCCGCCAAGGCGCTCGGTCACGCCGATGTGATCGCCCCGCCGACCTTCGTCTTCTCGATCACCTTCAAGGCCGCGGGACAGGTCACCGCCGACCCCCAACTGGGCCTGGACTACAGCCGGGTGGTGCACGGCGACCAGAAGTTCTCCTACGTCCGCCCGGTGCGCGCCGGCGACCGGCTCACGGTGACGTCCACCATCGAGGCGATCAAGTCCATGGCGGGCAACGACATCCTGGACATCCGCGGCGAGGTCCACGACGAGGCGGGCGAGCACGTCGTCACCGCCTGGACCAAGCTCGTGGCGCGCGCCGCAGAGGAGGACTGAGAGTGACCGCGAAGATCTCGTACGAGGACGTGGAGGTCGGCACCGAGCTGCCGGCCCAGTCCTTTCCCGTGACCCGCGCCACCCTCGTTCGGTACGCGGGCGCCTCCGGGGACTTCAACCCGATCCACTGGAACGAGAAGTTCGCCAAGGAGGTCGGGCTGCCGGACGTCATCGCGCACGGCATGTTCACCATGGCCGAGGCGATCCGCGTGGTCACCGACTGGACCGGCGACCCGGCCGCGGTCGTCGAGTACGGCGTCCGCTTCACCCGGCCCGTCGTCGTCCCGAACGACGACCAGGGCGCCACGATCGAGGTCGCCGGCAAGGTCGCGGCCAAGCTCGACGACAACACGGTCCGCGTCGACCTGACCGTCACGAGCGCCGGGCAGAAGGTGCTGGGGATGTCCCGGGCGGTCGTCCGGCTGGCCTGAGCATGGTCTTCGGTAAAGGGCGTCCGCTATTGCGGGCGCCCCTTACCCATGACCGGCCCTACCCCCTTGACGTAGTTAGTGATTGAGCACTAACTTTCTCCCATGGTCAGGATGAGCGCAGAAGAGAGGCGCGAGAGCGTCATCCGCGCGGCGACGAACGAGTTCGCCCGCGGTGGCTATCACGGCACGTCGACCGAGGCGATCGCCCAGCGGGTCGGCGTCTCGCAGCCGTATCTCTTCCGGCTCTTCCCGGGCAAGAAGGCGATCTTCCTGGCGGTGGCCGAGCGTTGCGTCGAGGACACCATTCGCACCTTCGAGCAGGCCGCTGAGGGTCTGCATGGCGAAGAGGCCCTGCATGCCATGGCGAACGCGTACACCAAGGTCATCGCGGAGCACCCCGAGCAGCTGTTGATGCAGATGCAGATGTACGTCGCCGTGGGAGCCGCCGAGAAGGAGGGCGACCACGAGTTCGGTACGGCGGTACGGGACGGCTGGATGCGCCTGTGGGAGACCGTTCATCTGCCGCTGGGGGCCGACGTCAACGAGACGACGACCTTCATGGCGTACGGGATGCTCGTCAATTGCCTGGTGGCCATGGGCTTCCCGCCCGAGCACCGGGTGTGGGAGGGGCTCTATCCCTCCGCGCGCGCCACCGGCCGACTCGAGCACTGAGGCAAGGAAAGCCGTCCAAGCGTCTTTTCTTGCCCGCAAAAGTTAGTCATCAATTACTAACCACGGCAAGTGATCAACCTCTGGGGGAGAGATGTCACAACAGAACGCACGTCGTGGAGAGGCCGTCTGGGCTCTCGCCATCACCAGTGTCGCCGGATTCATGGCGTCCCTGGACAACCTCGTCGTCACCACCGCGCTGCCCTCGATCCGCGAGGATCTCGGCGGAGCGCTGCACGACCTGGAATGGACCGTGAGCGCCTATACGCTCACCTTCGCCGTGCTGCTGATGTTCGGCGCGGCACTCGGCGACCGCTTCGGCCGTCGCCGGCTTCTCATCGTCGGCCTCACGATCTTCACCGGCGCGTCCGCGGCCGCGGCCGTCGCGCCCGGCATCGACAGCCTCATCGCCGCCCGCGCGGTCCAGGGCGTAGGCGCCGCGATCATGATGCCTCTGACGCTCACCCTGCTCACAGCGGCCGTTCCCGCCGCGAAGCGCGGAATGGCGTACGGCATCTGGGGCGCCGTCAACGGACTCGCCGTCGCCTCCGGGCCGCTGATCGGCGGCAGCCTCACCGAGCACATCTCCTGGCAGTGGATCTTCTGGCTGAACGTCCCGCTGGGCCTGGCCCTGCTGCCGCTCGCCCGCCTCCGCCTCGCCGAGTCCCACGGCACCGGCTCCCCGCTCGACGTCCCCGGCACCCTGCTCGCCAGCGGCGGACTCTTCGGGATCGTCTACGGCCTGGTCCGCGGCCCCGCCGACGGCTGGACCGCCCCTCTCGTCCTGACCGGCCTGTTCGCCGGATCCGCGCTGCTCGTCGGCTTCATCCTCTACAGCGCCCGCGCCAAGAACCCCATGCTCCCGATGCGGCTGTTCCGCTCCCGGGCGTTCTCCGGGATCAACGCCGCGAGCCTGCTGATGTTCCTGGGCATGTTCGGCTCGATCTTCCTGCTCAGCCAGTACATGCAGGGAGTGCTCGGCTACTCGCCCACCGAGGCGGGCCTGCGCATGCTGCCCTGGACCGGCATGCCGATGCTCGTCGCGCCCATCGCCGGCATCCTCTCCGACCGCATCGGCGGCCGCCCCGTCGTAGCCACCGGCCTCTTCCTCCAGGCGATCGGCCTCGGCTACCTGGCTTCCGTGGTCACGGCGGACGCCTCCTACTCCATCCAACTGCCCGGCCTGATCATCAGCGGCATCGGGATGGCCCTCTACTTCGCCCCCGCCGCCAACCTGGTCATGTCCAGCGTCCGCCACAGCGAGCAGGGCATGGCCTCCGGCGCCAACAACGCCCTGCGCGAGGTCGGCGGCGCGCTCGGCATCGCCATCATGGCCTCGATCTTCTCCGCCCAGGGTGGCTACGAGACGGGACAGACCTTCGTGGACGGCTTGCGCCCCGCCCTGGTCACCGGCTCCGCGGTGGTAGCCCTGGCCGGAATCGCAGCCCTTCTGATCCCGGCACGGTGCTCCACGCAGCCCCAGCGGCCGACCCAGACCGAGGACGCCCCGAAGCCGGCCCTGGAACCGGCCGCAGGCTGACAAGGACACGGCCCCACCCACGGGGGCCGTGTCCGACGCACCCGGCGCGGTGGCTGGGGCGGGGTGGGTCGCGCAGCCCGGCGCTGACGGGGTGCCGCCTGCGCCCACCCGTGCCGCCCCAGGCGGCACGCATGCCCGCAGCTTGGGCGGGACGGGACGGCAGCCGCAGCTGGGCGGCGCCGCTGCTCGCAGCTTGGCGCGGCGGCAGCCCGCAGCTCGGCGCGGCGGCATATGCCAGGCGGGCAAGATACTCCCTCCCCTTGCTCTCTGTCCCCGTTTCCGGCAACCCTCCGGGACTGTCGGCTCACCGGCGGTAGATCTGGACGGTATGAGCCGCAGCACCCGCAATGAGACGTTGTCCGGTCGATTCGACGTATCCGGTGTCACCGCGGACGGTGCCGCGTGGCTGGCGTCGGCCGGTGCGTACCCGCGGAGCACCCTCGCGCTGTGGGAGGAGCGGCCGGACGCGCCGGTCGTGCTGCCGTGCGGTACTGCCTTCGATGTCGTGAGCGTGCCCGCGGTCTTCGGGCGTCAGATGCTGGACCGGTTGTGGGACGAGGGACCGGGGTCCGGGCCGGTCGCGGTGTTCCGGGGGCGGATGCTGCTGTTCGCCGGGCCGGGTACGGCACACCGGCTGCCGTCGCTGCTGGACTGGGAGGAGTGGGCCGGCCGTACCGGCGGAATCCCGCCACTGCTCTGTCACGGCCATGGCGACGCCGTGACCCTCCCCGCACCCCTCGGCGCGGTCGGCCTCCACTCCCGCTGGCTCGTCGCCCCCGACACCCGTCATCCCTGGCTGCCGGGGCCGGAAATTCTGCTGTGGGCGGCCGTGCGGGCGGCCCGGACCACCGTACGGATATCGATTTTTCCTCCCGCCGATCAGGGTGCTAAGGTCTACGACGTCAGCAGGCGCCGCTAGCTCAGTTGGTTAGAGCAGCTGACTCTTAATCAGCGGGTCCGGGGTTCGAGTCCCTGGCGGCGCACCGACCGGAAGGCCTCCCACTCAGGTGGGGGGCCTTTTGCGTGTGTCACGGGCAACCAGATCACGCACCCAGATCACGCACCCGTGATCTTCACCGTCCACGCCCCCGCCCCCGTCCGCCCCTCCACCTCCACCCGGACCCCTTCTCCCGGGACCGTGAAGGTCTCGCCGAGGGCGACCGGGGCGTCTGCGAGGGGTGGGTAGACGGAGTTCGCCCAGCAGGCCTCGGTGCGGGGGTGGGCGTCGATGACCTGGATCGGGCCGGCGCCGGATGGCTCGCCGCTGCGGATGCGGTAGACGAGGATGCCCTGGCGGCAGGCTGTCGCGTCGTTGCCGACGGGGCCGCGTGCCTCGAAGGCGAGGGCCGTGTCGGCGCCGGTGCGGAGGATGGCCACTTTCGTGCCGTGACCGAGGCCGAAGGACGGGGCGCCCGCGGCGCCGGTCGCCGGGATGTCCGGGCCCGCCGCGAGCGGCTCCAGGGTCAGCCGGGTGGGCCCGCTGCCCTGCACGCATCTCACCTGACGGCCGTCCAGCCAGCCCAGCTTCCACTTGTGCCAGCCGAACAGGTCGGGGGCCAGGCCGAACTGGCTGCCCATCAGGTCCCAGTCACCGACATAGGTGTCCCAGTCGCCCTCGTCGTCCGTCGGCCGGTGGTACAGGTCGGGCAGGTCGAAGACATGCCCGGTCTCATGGGCCAGGACCAGCCGGTCCGGCGGGTGCTGTTCGAAGACCGTGACGACCCGGCGCAGATCCGTGCCGTCGGCGCGCAGCGGCGTCTCCAGGTTGACGACCTTCGTCGCGTCCGAGTCGACGCCGGGGGCGTGCGGATCGGCGACGAAGTAGACGATGTCGTAGCGGGAGAAGTCGACGTGCGGGTCGGCCACCCGCATGGCGTCGCGCAGGAACGCCGCCCGGTGCGCGGAGTTCCAGTCGCGCTGTATGGCGTACGACATCGACGAGTGCGGCATCCGGATCCAGTGCCGGAGCGGGTGCGGGCGCAGGGTGAAGCGGCCGTAGGAGGAGCGTTCGAAGAAGCGGCTGGTGACCGGGAAGTGGTCGGCGGTCAGTTCGGCGGGGGTGGTCAGCGGGGCGGAGTCCGGGAAGGACAGGAACACCATCACCGCGTCAAGCCGGCGGGCCGGGCGCGGATAGGCGGCGTTCCAGGTGTCGACGCCCTCCGAGTGGTGGGCGTCGGTGCGGTGCAGGGCGCACGAGGCCGGCGAGAAGGGCTCGGCGACCGAGGGGCCCGTGATCAGGGAGGTCGCGGCGAGCGCGGACATCGTGGTGAACACCGCGGCCGTACTGCGCAGTCGGGGCCGCGCCGCCGCCCAGCCGAACCCTCGGCGGACCCCATGGGTGAGTCCGGTGAGGGAGAGCTGACGTGGCACGGGGACCTCCGGGTGCGGTTCGCGGGACACCGCATCCAGCCTGTGCGAGATTGTCGTACTACGTCCTGTTTGTCTGGACCAGATGAGTGAGATACCCGAGAGACCGTCAGAAGAGAGGACCAGTGGCAACAGCCGAAGCCGACACCCCCGAATCGCTCACGGAACGTCACATGCGATCGGGGGCCCGAAGAACCCGCCCATGTGCGGGCAGAAACGATCTGCCAGAAAGGCCGGTGCGTCGGGGACACTGGACTGTGGCTGGAAGGGCCCGGGGCCAGCCTCTATGATCGGCACACTTTCCAGCCCGGACACGGCCCGGAGGCCTTCCTCCCCGGACGGCCATCCCGACGAGACCCATCCGAAGATCGAGTGCACTGCGGGAGCGAGCGGTGAGCGGAACGTCCGAAGGGCCGGCGCCCACGGCAGATCTCATCCAACCTGCCGTCACAGAGAGTGATGAAATGTTGTCGTCCGGTATCACCCCGGACACTCTGAACCCACCAGTCGACTTCCGTTCCGCGTTCTCCGCCGCCCCGCTCGCGATGGCCGTGGTCGACCGCGAGGGCCTGGTCGTCAGCGCCAACGAAGCGCTCGGCGCTCTACTCGGCGCGCAGCCAGGGGTGTTGACCGGCAAACTGGCCGCCGATCTGGTGGACCTGGCGTCCGACGCCCGTACTTGGCACGCGTATCGCGAGGTGCTGCGGGGGCGGCAGGCGCGGCTGCGCTGTACACGTCGTATCAAGCATCCCGACGGGCAGGCGGTGTGGGTGCAGGTCACGGTGGGGCCGCTGCCGGACCGGGCCGAGGCGGTGCTGCTGTCCGTCTTCGACATCAGTGCCCGGCGTGAACTCCAGGCGCGGCTGCGGCATTTGCAGATGCACGACCCGGTGACCCGGCTGCCCAACCGCACGCTGTTCTTCGAGCGCCTGTCGTCCGCGCTGGAGGCGGATGCGTACGCCGAGGGCGGCACCGGACGGATCGGGCTGTGCTACCTGGATCTCGACGGCTTCAAGGCGGTCAACGACACGCTCGGCCACCGGGTCGGCGACCGGCTGCTGGCCGCCGTGGCGGAGCGCCTCAACCGCTGTGCGGACGAGGCCGGTTACGCCAGAGCGAGCGCGCCGCTGGTGGCGCGGCTCGGCGGGGACGAGTTCGCCCTGCTGGTCGAGGACTCGACGGGGACCGAGCAACTCGCCGATCTGGCCGAGTCGGTGCTGCGGGCCCTGCAGGCGCCCTTCGACCTGTCCGGCCAGCGGCTGTCGGTCTCGGCGTCGATCGGTGTGGTGGAACGCCGGGCTGCCGGGACCACGGCGACCGGTCTGATGCAGGCCGCCGACACCACGCTGTACTGGGCGAAGGCCGACGGCAAGGACCGCTGGACGCTGTTCGACCCGGAACGCAACGCCCACCGCATGACCCGTCAGGCCCTGGCCTCCACCCTCCGTCCGGCCATCGAGCGCGGTGAATTCACCCTCGAGTACCAGCCGTTGGTGGGCATGGAGGACGGACGGCTGCGCGGGGTCGAGGCGTTGGTCAGATGGAACCATCCACAGTTCGGCGTACTGACGCCGAATCGGTTCATCGGATTGGCGGAGGAGGACGGTTCGATCGTTCCGCTGGGCCGTTGGGTGCTCACGACCGCCTGCCGGCAGGCGCGGCGCTGGCAGGTGGAGCACCCCGACGAGCCCCCGCTGTTCGTCAGCGTCAATGTGGCGGTCCGCCAGGTCTGGGACTCGGATTTGGTGGCGGACGTGGCCGAGACGCTGGCGGAGACGGGCCTCGCACCGCATCTGCTCCAGCTGGAACTCACCGAGTCCGCGGTGATGGGCTCGGCGGGCCGCCCCCTCCAAGCGCTCCAGGCGCTCAGCGAGATGGGCGTGGGCATCGCGATCGACGACTTCGGCACCGGCTACTCGAACCTGGCCTACCTCAGCCGGCTGCCGGTGTCGGTGCTGAAGCTCGACGGGTCGTTCGTACGGGGCTTCCAGTACGACAGCACCGACAGTTCCGCCGACAAGGCCGTCGCGCCCAACCCGGCGGACGAGGTCATCGTCGAGGCGATGATCCAGCTCGCCCACCGGCTGGGGCTGACCGTCACGGCCGAGTGCGTGGAGACGTCGGCGCAGGCCACCCGGCTCCGGCACATCGGCTGCGACACCGGGCAGGGGTGGCTGTACTCCCGTCCGGTGCCGCCGGATCGTATCTCCGAGCTGCTGGGCCCGCCGGAGATTCAGGCGGCGGTCGGCAACCCGTAGGCGTCCGCGATGAGTTCGTAGCTGCGGACGCGGAGGGCTCCGTCGTGGGCGTGCGAGGTGAGCATCAACTCGTCGGCGCCGGTGCGCTTTTGGAGGTCGTCGAGGCCGGAGCGGACTTCGTCGGCGGTGCCGTGGATGATGTTGGAGTTCCAGGAGCCGATGAACTCCCGCTCCATGGGGCTGAATTCGTAGGCCTCGGCTTCCTCGGGCGTGGGGACGAGGCCGGGACGTCCGGTGCGCAGACGGATCATGTTCAGGGCGCCGGCCATGACCTGGCGGCGGGCCTCCTTCTCGTCGTCGGTGGCGAGCGCGGAGACGCCGATGAGGGCGTACGGCTCGTCCAGGAGCGCCGACGGCTGGAAGGACTCCCGGTAGATGTCGAGGGCCGGGATCGTGTTCTGCGCCGAGAAGTGGTGCGCGAAGGCGAAGGGCAGGCCGAGAGCGGCGGCGAGACGGGCGCTGAAGCCGGAGGAGCCGAGCAGCCAGACCGGGGGGCGGTGCGGGGACTGGACGCCGCCGGGGCTGGTCGCCTGGACCGGGCCGGGGACGGCGTGGATACGGCGGTAGGGGTGGCCGTCGGGGAAGTCGTCGTCCAGGAAGCGGACCAGCTCGGCGAGCTGCTGGGGGAAGTCGTCGGCGCCCTCATTGAGGTGGTCCGTGCGGCGCAGGGCCGCCGCGGTGGCACCGTCCGTGCCGGGGGCGCGGCCGAGGCCCAGGTCGACACGGCCCGGGGCCATCGCCTCCAGCGTGCCGAACTGCTCCGCGATGACGAGCGGGGCGTGGTTCGGGAGCATCACGCCGCCCGAGCCGAGGCGGATGCGGCTGGTGTGGGCGGCGAGATGGGCGAGGATCACGGCCGGCGACGAGGAGGCCACGCCCGGCATGGAGTGGTGCTCGGCGACCCAGTAGCGGTGGAAGCCGCGCTTTTCGGCGAGGCGGGACAGCTCGACGCTGGTGCGGAGGGCGTCGGTGGCGGTGTGCCCCGCACCGACGGTCACCAGGTCCAGTACGGAGAGGGGGGTGGGGGCCGTGCCCTGCGCTGTGCCCCGTATCTCGTCTGCCGTCACGGTGAAGCCTCCTGTGTCGATGCCGTGCGCTGTCCGCGGCAAACAACAGGAGGCTGTCTCCGTTTATTCCCGGGGACCGGCGCCCCCTGCCTCGTAGAGCGCATGCGCCGCCCGCAGGACCAGATCGTCCCGGTGCCGCGCCCCCACGATCTGCAGCCCGATCGGCAGCCCCTCCCCGTCCGTCCCCACCGGCACCGTCGCCGCCGGCTGCTGGGTCATGTTGAACGGGTAGGTGAAC
Source organism: Streptomyces sp. NPDC050211 (assembly GCF_040656035.1). NCBI lineage: Bacteria > Bacillati > Actinomycetota > Actinomycetes > Kitasatosporales > Streptomycetaceae > Streptomyces > Streptomyces sp. NPDC050211. The sequence goes on along the minus strand of NZ_JBFALC010000002.1, from coordinate 198,949 downwards.
GGCGTCCACCCCGTCCACCGCCGGTGCCCCGACCCTTTCGGTACCTCGGCGCCCGCTTCGAACGCGGTGATCGGCAGGGTCGGCGTGACCAGCAGGTCGTACGACTCGTGGAACTGCCCCATCCGGCGCCCGAGTTCCATGCGGACGTCGACCGCGGCGAGGTAGTCCAGCGCGCTGTAGCGGGCGCCGAGCGCGCAGATCTCCTGGAGTCCCGGATCGAGCAACTCCCGCTGGTGCGGCCCGAAGTGCTGGGTCACCCGGGCCGCGCCGCTGAACCACAGGGTGTGGAAGGCGTCCACCGGGTCGGTGAAGTCGGGGTCGGTCTCCTCGACGTACGCGCCGAGCCCGGCCAGGCGTTCCACGGCGCCCCGTACGGCCGCGGCGACCGCGGGACGGACCGCCACCTGACCGCCCAGGGCGGGCGAGTAGGCGACCCGCAGGCCGCGGACGCCGCCCGCGAGGGCCTGGACGAAGGAGGTGGTCGGTGCGAGCGCCGACCAGTCCCGGGTGTCGGGAGCGCCGATCACGTCCATCAGCAGGGCCGCGTCCGCCGCGTCCCGCGTCATCGGCCCGACGTGCGCGAGCGTGCCGAAGGCGCTCGCCGGATACAGCGCCACTCGCCCGTACGTCGGCTTCAGCGCGAAGATCCCGCAGAAGGCGGCCGGGATGCGGACACTGCCTCCGCCGTCCGTGCCGAGGGACAAGGGCCCCGCGCCCAGCGCCACGGCCGCCGCGCTTCCGCCGCTCGAGCCGCCCGCGGTGCGTGAGGTGTCGTGCGGATTGCGGGTCACCCCGGTCAGCGGTGAGTCCGTGACGCCCTTCCAGCCGAACTCAGGCGTCGTAGTCTTCCCGAGGAACACGGCACCGTGCTCGCGCAGCCGGGCGACGGAGGGGGCGTCCTCGTCCCAACGGCCGTTCGGATCAATGGCCTTGGAGCCCTTGAGCGTCGGCCCGCCCCGCATCAGCAGGATGTCCTTCACCGTCACCGGCACCCCGTCCACCAGCCCGGCCGGCTCCCCGCGCCGCCACCGTTCCGCCGACTCCGCGGCCCGCGCGAGCGCGTCCTCGGGGTCGAGACGTACGAACGCGTTGACGAGCGGCTGCAGCTGCTCGGCCCGTTCCAGGGCCGCTCGGGTCGCCTCGACGGGGCTGAATTCGCCCTTTCGGTAGCCGTTGACGAGTTGTACGGCGGTCAGCTCGGTGAGCTCCGACATGCAGACCCTCCCAGGGACGTCAGCGTCCGGGTACGTACCCGCGCTTCTTGTCGACCACGTTCAGCAGTGATCTGCCCGCCTCCCAGCGTTCGTACAACTCCACGAACTGCCGGCCGAGTTCGTCCCGCCAGCCGATCGTGTCGCCGCTCATGTGCGGGGACACGATCAGGCCGGGCAACTGCCACAGCGGGCTGTCGGGGGTGAGGGGCTCGTGCTCGAAGACATCCAGGGCGGCGCCCGCGATCCACCGCTTGGCCAGCGCCTCGGCGAGCGCGTCCTCGACGACCAGCTGGCCGCGGCCGACGTTGATGAAGCGGGCGGAGGGCTGCATCATGCCGAAGCGGCGGGCGTCGAACATGCCGTGCGTCTGCTCGGTGAGCGGCGCGGCGGCGATCACCCAGTCGGCGCGGGCCATCAGCCGGTCGAGGTCCTCGGGGCCGTGGACGCCGGTGCGCGAGGCGCGCCCGACGAGCGCGGTCGTCACTTCGAGGGCCTTGAGGGTACGGGCGATCGTCCGCCCGATCGGGCCCGTGCCGACGATGCAGGCGCGCGTGCCCGCGACCCGCTGCGACTCGCGGTGGCGCCACTCCCGGGCGCGCTGCAGCTCCCACGTCCGCGGCAGATCCTTGGCCATCGCGAGGACGAGCGCGGCGACGTACTCGGCGATGGGCTGGTCGAAGACGCCGCGCGCATTGGTGACCACCGTGTCGGAGTCGGCCAGCGCCGGGCACATCAGATGGTCCACGCCCGCGCTCGCCGTGTGCACCCAGCGCGGGCGCGGTCCCTCGCCCGGCCAGGCCTCGCGCACGGCATGTGAGGTGAAGTCCCAGACCAGGAGCACATCGGCGTGCGGGAGGCGCTCGGCGAGGGTCGAGGGGTCGGCGTGTTCGATGCGCGCGCGGCCGGTGAGGCGGCCGAGGCGGGGCGGCGGCTCTGCGTCGAGGACGAGGAGGGTGGGGGCGGACGGGGGTGAGGTCATTCGGGGGCCGTTTCTCGGCGATTTCTCGGCGATGACAGTCGTCTGACGTGGGCGGTGATGTGCCGGTAACGACACGTTGACCTGCGGGCGACATGCGAGGATTGACCACGCTCGCACCCGAACCTACCTTCGTCAACATGGGCGGGCGTTGGGTCCGCTGCCCTCTCGCTTCTCATGTGAGGCCGGTGCCTGCCATGGACGTCTCCTTTCTGGGCGGACCGCGCCCTCAGCGCGGTGTCGGTGTAGTTGCCCCCTTCGACTTCGCGCTCGATCGCGAGCTGTGGCGCTGGGTGCCCGACGACATCTCCCTCCACCTCACGCGCACGCCGTTCGTGCCCGTCGAGGTCAGCCTCGACCTGGCCAGGCTGGTCAGCGAGCACGAGACGCTCGGAGACGCCGTGCGCACCCTGAACGCCATCACACCCGAGGTCGTCGCCTACGCCTGCACCTCCGGCAGCTTCGTCGGCGGCATCGCGGGCGAACGCGCGATGTGCGAGGCGATGACCCGCGAGGGCGCCGTGCCGTCCCTCACGACGTCCGGCGCGCTGCTGGAGGCGCTGGCCTCGCTGGGCGCGCGAAGGGTCGCGCTGGTGACGCCGTACACGGTGTCGGTGACCCGCTCGCTGGAGAAGTACGTGGCGGAGGCGGGCGTCACGGTCACGGGCTGCGCTTTCATGGGCCTGACCCGGCACATCTGGAAGGTGCCGTACCGGAACGTCGCGGACATGGCCCGGCAGGCGGTGAGCCGGGGCGGGGCGGACGCCCTGTTCATCAGCTGCACCAACCTGCCCACGTACGACGTCATCCCCCAACTCGAGGCGGAACTGCGCCTGCCGGTGCTGTCGGCCAACCAGGTGACGATGTGGGCGGCACTGCGCCGACTGGGTACCCGAGCGGTGGGGCCGTATCAGCGGCTGATCGATCCGGCCGCGCGGATCGGCCCCGTGGTGCCGGAGAGTTCCGGCGCCGTACTGCCGGAGGGTTCCGGCCCCGTACTGCCGGAGGAAGAGCAGCAGCAGGAAGGGTGGACATGACAGCACTCGGATTCCTCTACCCGGGCCACTCCGCCGAGGACGACTATCCACGCATCGAGCAGCTCCTGGGCAGCGACATCCGGCTCGACGTGATCCACACGGACATCGGCGAGGACGCCCACCGCGTCGACGCGCTGCTCCGGATGGGCTCGGCGGAACGACTCGCGGCGGGCACCGAGGCCCTCCGCCTGACCGGCGCCGAGGCGGTGGTGTGGGCCTGCACCAGCGGCAGCTTCGTCTACGGCTGGGAGGGCGCCCACGACCAGGTCCGCACCCTCGCCCTCGCGGCGGGCATGCCCGCCTCCTCGACGTCCTTCGCCTTCGTGCACGCGGTGCGGGAGCTGGACGTGCGGCGGGTCGCGGTCGGCGCGACGTATCCATCGGACGTGGCGGACCTGTTCGCTCAGTTCCTGCGGGCGGGCGGCGCGGAGGTGCTCTCCGTCCGCGGCTCCGGCATCATCACGGCGGCCGAGGTCGGCACCTGGGGCGAGGAAGAGGTCCTGACGCTGGCCCGCGAGGCGGACCACACGGACGCGGAAGCGGTCCTCCTCCCGGACACCGCCCTCCACACCGCCTCCCACCTCCCGGCCCTGGAGAAGGAACTGGGCAAGCCGGTCCTCACCGCGAATCAGGTCACGGTCTGGGAGGCGCTGCGGCTGACGGACCGGCGGGTGAACGCGCCGGTGCTGGGTTCGCTGTTCACGAGGGAGCCGATCGTGCAGGTGTGACGGCGGAGCTTGTGACGGCGGGGCTCCCGGGTGCGGTGGTGATGCCGTCGGTGTGCAGCAGCCAGGTCAGGGTGATCATGAGGTCGAGCCGGTCGGCGGGGTCGTGGCACCGGGTGCCGGTCAGTTCCGCTATCCGCCGCAGCCGGTAGCGGACGGTCTGTTCGTGGACCTGGAGCCGGGCGCTCGTGATCACGGCGTTGTCACCGCACTGGAGATAGGCGAGGAGCGTGGTCAGCAGCGGCACCCGGCGGCGCGGTGGCAGGGCGACCACCGCGACCGTGCCGGGCACCCTCCAGTCGGCCGCCCTGGCCTGCTCGTGGATCATGCCGGGTTCCGGCGGCGGCTCGCGGACCAGCAGATCACGCAGTCGCCGGCGCCGGCGCTCCCGGTCAGTGGCCAGATGACCCTGCTGACGCGCGTACCGTTCCTGATGACTGAGCGGGAGTGAGCCCGTTCAGCCGCACGCCCCGAACGGTCTTGGGCGCACTGGTCCCCGGCGTACTCAACCCCGGGGCGGCGACACGCATCCTGTGCGTGGTCCGGGCCCGGGAGGCCAGTTCCCTGCGCGATCTGGCCGACGGGTACAGCCAGAGGCGACGGAGAGGCCCCGAACCATCACTCTGGTGGAGCGGGGGCTCCGCACGCTGGCGCCGCACTCGGCGTCCCAGGTCGCACGATCACCGTAGCCCGGTCGGCCCAGTGCGCCGCAAGCTCGCGAGCGGACCATCACACGATCGAGCTAACTCGACCTCGTACGCACTCACCGACGAGCAGTCACCAACCCCTGGGCGCCGGCGTCGGCCGCCTGGGCGAGGAGCCCGAAGAGGCCGTCGGTGAGCGAGGAGAGGGTCTCCTTGGACCAGGAGAACCGGTAGGCGTCCTTGATGAACCGGCGGCAGGCGACCTGCCCGCTCAGCCTGAGCGCGGTCTGCAACCGGTCGAGGCTATAGCCCCGGCGGGCCGCCTCGGCTCCCAACTGGCTGTACAGCACGGTCAGTTGGGTGGAACCCGTGGCGTCCCGGCCGAGCGAGTCGACGAAGTGGGCGACGGTTTCGTTGATGACCTGACGGACGGCTCTGCGGTAGTCGGCGTCCACGGGCGGACCGCCTTCGTGAACATGCACCCGGACCTCGCGCTCGATCTCCTCGACGGCGTCCGGGAGGTGCGGCCGGAGCAGGTCCGACAGCGACTTCGCCAACGGTGGGTCGATGACAGTCACAGGCATCCTCTTCCGTCCCCCCGGATGGTCCAGGCAGATCGTTCACCTCGTCAACTCACCTGCATGACAAGGTGAGTTGATCGTTTTATCGGCATCGCGCCAACCTTGTCGGAGACCGACAAACAAGGCCGCGAATTGCCCGTCGTCACATGCAGCACGCCGGTCTCCCTGATTCCACGATGTCCTCTCGAAACCCCCACACTCACGAGAGGACTCTCCGTGAAACCAGCGCTGAGAAAAAGGTTAGGAGTACTGCTCACCGGTCTGTCCCTGACCGTGCTGCTGGGCGTCAACACCCCGGCCGAGGCGGCACAGAACCCGTACGAGCGCGGCCCCGCCCCCACGCAGGCCAGTGTCATCGCCGCCCGCGGCCCGTTCGCCATCGGCCAGGTGAGCGTGCCGTCCGGCAGCGGCACCGGCTTCAACGGCGGCACGATCTACTACCCGACCGACACCAGTCAGGGCACGTTCGGCGCGGTCGCGGTCATTCCCGGTTTCGTCTCGCCCCAGTCCGTGGTCCAGTGGCTGGGCCCCCGTCTGGCCTCGCAGGGCTTCGTCGTCTTCACCCTGGACTCCAACGGGCTGTTCGATCAGCCGCAGAGCCGCGGCAGCCAACTGCTCGCCGCGCTCGACCATCTGACCACGAGGAGTCCGGTCCGCGATCGCGTCGACCCCAACCGCCTCGCGGTCATGGGGCATTCGATGGGCGGCGGGGGCTCGCTGTGGGCGGCGCAGAACCGGTCGTCCCTGAAGGCGGCGATTCCGCTGGCGCCCTGGGAAACCGACTCCACCTGGGAGAGCGTCAGGGTGCCTACGATGATCATCGGAGGCCAGTCCGACACCCTCGCCCCGGTCGCCTCCATGTCGATCCCGATGTACACGTCCATGACGGCCGCGCCCGAAAAGGCGTACCTGGAAATGCTGAACGGCAGCCATCTCGCCCCCGTCAGCGAGAACGTCACCACCGCCAAGTACGCCCTGTCCTGGCTGAAGCGTTTCGTCGACAACGACACCCGCTACGACCAGTTCCTCTGCCCGGCGCCCGCCCCGAACACGGCGATCAGCCAGTACCGCGACACCTGCCCCAACGCCTGATCCCCCGCGCCGGCCTGGCCCTCCTCTCTCCCCGGGAGGGCCGGGCCAACCCTGCGGCAAGGCGCGTCATACCCTCCGGAAGCTGAGGCTCTCCCCCGCCGCCCCGGTCCGCCACAGGTCGTTGCAGCCCTCCGCCATCTCCGTGAGGCCCTCGACCACCGTCCCCCAGACGATCCCCGGTACCCACCCCACGTCAGCGTTGAGCAGCAGGTTGTTGCGCTCGTAGAAGAGGGCGAGGTCGACGAGGGTCGTGCCGGCGCGGACCTCGCGGTCGTAGCCGTAGGCCTTCGTGCCCAGTTCCGCTCCCGCGAAGGAGAAGTAACAGAGGTCCCCCGGGATGGGGGTCACCGTCGGATTCTCCAGAGGCGGCTCCGCGTCCGCGAACGGCGCGAAAAGGGCGTAGATCTCATTGCGTGCGTATTTCGCGTGGTAGACGTCGCCGGAAAGCGGCAGGGAATCCCAGACGGCGGCGCAGGTGATCGGTGCGCGGTCGTCGAGCAGCCGGGCCCGGCAGGTGATTCCGCGCTTGACCAGCGATACCTCGATGTAGCGATCAGCCATGCAGTCCATGGTGCCCCGCCGGTCAAGAGGGCGTGGCCAGGAACGGGGCTCAAATCGGCCCGCATAACTCGCATGAGGTCGGGTAGCCGCGCCGCCATGGCTCCATCACTGGAACATGGCTCATATATGTCCGGGCCCACGCGCCGGTCGCTGCTCGCGGGGGTGGCGGCGGTCGGCGCGCTGGGCGCCGCGGGCTGCTCACGCGTGGCCTCGGCTTCGTCCACGGAGGGCGGTGATCTGCTCGACCGGCTGAAGGCGCAGGGTGTCGTACGGCTCGGGATCGCGGGCGAGATCCCGTTCGGATACATCGATACGAACGGCGAACTCACCGGTGAGGCGCCGGAGTTGGCGAAGGTGATCTTCAAACGGCTCGGCGTGGACAGCGTGCAGGCCGTGCCGACGGAGTTCGGGTCGCTCATTCCGGGGCTGAACGTGCAGCAGTTCGACGTCGTGGCGGCGGGGATGTACGTCAATCCCGAGCGCTGCGCGGAGGTGATCTTCGCCGATCCCGACTACCAGATGCTCGACGCCTTCATCGTGCGCAAGGGGAATCCCAAAGGGCTGCACAACTACAAGGACGTCGTCGAGAAGAAGGCGAAGTTCGCGACCGGGACCGGTTACGCGGAGATCCAGTACGCCGTCGAGGCGGGGTACAAGGAGAGCGACATCATGATCGTCCAGGATCAGGTCGCCGGGCTGAACGCGGTGGAGGCGGGGCGCGTCGACGTCTTCGCCGGGACCGCGCTCACCACCCGTGAGGTGGTGAAGAAGTCCGCCAAGGCCGAGTCGACCGAGCCGTTCAAGCCACTCGTCGGCGGGAAGCCGCATGTCGACGGGGGCGCCTTCGCGTTCCGTCCGACGGAGACGAACCTCCGCGACGCCTTCAATGTGGAACTGCGCAAGCTCAAGCAGAGCGGAGAGCTGCTCCGCATCCTCCGGCCCTTCGGCTTCACCGAGGCCGAGATGACCGATCTCACCGCGAAGGAGCTGTGCGGCGGATGACCTCGGGACTGTGGGAACTGGTACTCAAGGGCCTCTGGGTCACGATCCAGCTGCTCGTCTTCAGCGCGCTGCTCGCGGCGGCCGTGTCGTTCATCGTCGGCACCGCCCGCGTCCACCGGCTGCGGATCGTCCGCTTCCTCGCGGGCTTCTACACCGAGGTGTTCCGCGGAACGTCGGCGCTCGTCATGATCTTCTGGGTGTACTTCGTGCTGCCGCCCGCCTTCGGCTGGCAGCTGGTGCCGATGTGGGCGGGCACGCTGGCGCTCGGACTGACCTACGGGGCGTACGGCTCCGAGATCGTGCGCGGCGCGCTGGCCGCCGTGGACCCGGCGCAGAAGGAGGGCGGGATCGCGCTCAGCTTCACGCCCTGGCAGCGAATGCGGCTGATCCTGCTGCCGCAGGCGGTGCCGGAGATGATCCCGCCGTTCTCCAACCTGCTGATCGAGCTGCTCAAGGGCACCGCGCTGGTGTCGATCATGGGCATGGGCGATCTGGCGTTCAGCGGCAGCCTGGTGCGGCTCGCCCTGCAGGAGAGCGCGGAGATCTACACGTACATCCTGCTGATCTACTTCGTGATCGCCTTCCTGCTGACGCGTGTGATGCGCGGACTGGAGAAGAAGTTGAAGGCCGGGGTCGGCAAGAAGCCGGAGAAGAAGGTGTCCGCGGTGCGCGTGCCTGAGGGGAGTGGTGTCGCGTGAACTGGGACTGGGGAGCGGTCGCCGACTTCATGCCGCACTTCTGGGACGGCCTGCTGGTCACCCTGCAAGCGCTGGTGCTCGGCTCGCTGATCTCGTTCGCGCTGGGTCTGGTGTGGGCGCTGCTGATGCGGGTGCCGACGCGCTGGGTGACCTGGCCGGTCGGGGTCCTCACGGAGTTCGTACGCAACACCCCGCTGCTGGTGCAGCTGTTCTTCCTCTTCTACGTCCTGCCCGAGTGGAACATCACCTTCTCCGCGCTGACCACCGGCGTCTTCGCGATCGGCCTGCACTACTCGACGTACACGATGCAGGTCTACCGGGCCGGTATCGAAGCGGTGCCCGTCGGCCAGTGGGAGGCGGCGACCGCGCTGAACCTGCCGCTCAGGCGGACGTGGACCGTGGTGATCCTGCCGCAGGCGATCCGCCGGGTCGTGCCCGCGCTCGGCAACTACGTGATCGCGATGCTGAAGGACACGCCGATGCTGATGGCCATCACCGTGCTGGACATGATGGGCGAGGCACGGCTGTTCTCCCAGCAGACCTTCCGCTTCACCGAGCCGCTGACCGTGATCGGCGTGGCCTTCATCCTCATCTCCTATCTCGCCTCCGTCCTGCTGCGCACCCTGGAGCGACGCCTTGTCCGTTGACACCGAAAAGAACCCGACCGACGTGCCGGCCTCCTCGTCCGAACTGATCCGCCTGGAGAACGTGACCAAGCGGTTCGGCGAGAACACGGTCCTCGACCATCTCGACTTCTCCGTGAGCGCGGGCAAGCACGTCACCCTGATCGGCCCGTCCGGCTCCGGCAAGACCACGATCCTGCGGCTGCTGATGACGCTGACCAAGCCCGACGAGGGGACCATCACCGTGGACGGGGAGCAGTTGTTCCCCGCGCCGGAGAAGCAGGTCCGTGAGGTCCGCAAGAAGATCGGGATGGTCTTCCAGCAGTTCAACCTGTTCCCGAACATGACGGTGCTGAGGAACATCACCGAGGCACCGGTCACCGTGCTCGGCATGAGCAAGGACGAGGCGGAGGAGCGGGCGCGCGGGCTGCTGGACCTGGTGGGGCTCAGCGACAAGTGCGACGCCCACCCCTCCCAGCTCTCCGGCGGCCAGCAGCAGCGCGTCGCGATCGCGCGGGCGCTGGCGATGCGGCCGCAGGTGCTGCTGCTCGACGAGGTGACGTCCGCGCTCGACCCGGAGCTGGTCGCCGGTGTCCTCGACGTCCTCAGGGACATCGCCCGTTCCACGGACATCACGATGCTCTGTGTGACCCACGAGATGAATTTCGCCCGCGACATCTCCGACCAGGTCCTGATGTTCGATTCCGGCCGGGTCATCGAGGCCGGGCCGCCGGAGAAAATCTTCAGCGAGCCGGAGCAGGACCGAACGCGGGAGTTCCTCAGCGCGGTTCTCTGATTACAGGAGGTGAAGGCGGGCGGGCTGCCGGAGCGCAAACGGCAGCCCTTTCCTCTGGCATATGCCAGAGTGTCAGTCCCCCTGTTGAGAGGGCCGGAATCTCGTCAACAACCGCTCACTACAAGCCTCTTGCCGGTTATCGTGGAGAGGATCCGCTGACCGGATTGCGGCCCAAGAGCGAGCCAAGAGCGAGCGCAGGGGGAAACCGTGGCGCTGATGAACGAGCCGACCGCGCCGTACCACTCGGCCCAGGACGCCCTGCGCGTCCTGGAGACGGTGGCGCGGCACTCCGCCGGAGTCACCGACGCCGAGCTCGCCCGGCACACCGGCCTCGGCGCCGAGCGGCTGCCCGCGCTGCTGCGGATGTTGCGCCGTGAGGGGTACGTCGAGCAGGGCGCCGACGGTGCCTATGTCACCGGCGCCGCCCTCACCCGCCTCACCTCCGCGCACGGCCGCGAGGAGGCCCTGCGCGAGAAGCTCCAGGGCACCCTCGACCGGCTGCGCGACTCGGTGGGCGCCGCCGTCTACATCAGCCGGTACGTGGACGGCGAGATCAACGTCACGCAGTACGCCGACGGCCCCACCACACCCGCGGTCAACGAGTGGGTGGACTTCCGCTACTCCGCCCACGCCACCGCGATCGGCAAGAGCCTGCTCGGGCAGCTCGACCACAACGGCCGCCGGGACCATCTCTCCCGGCACAAGATGGCCCGACTCACCTCGCGCACGATCACCAGCGACAAGCTGCTGCTCTCCCGCCTGGAGGCCCAGCCGCCGACCGTGCCCCACCTCGACCTCCAGGAGTACGCGGTGGGCACGGTCTGCGCCGCCGTCCCGATCACGGCCGGCTCCTCGGTGGGCTGCCTCGCCCTCTCCCTCCCGGTCGAGCACGCGCACCGCCTCAAGCAGGCAGCCGACGCGCTGAACCGCAACGCCGCCCCGGTGCTGCTCTCGCTGGCCATCTGAGGTTGGTCAGGAGCACCCCTCAGGACCAGGTAATATTTTCTGTGCCGTCGGCGGCCAAGCCCAGCCGACGGGAGTCACGCGCCGCTAGCTCAGTTGGTTAGAGCAGCTGACTCTTAATCAGCGGGTCCGGGGTTCGAGTCCCTGGCGGCGCACCGGTGAAGGGCCTCTCGTGGGAGCGAGGGGCCCTTCTTCGATGTCCGCTTCGATGTCCGCGTGCGTCAGCCTTCGGTAGGCGTCCTCCCCCGCCGGTCGCCACCACACGGGATCGGTGCAGCGGACGCCCTCCTTGCGCAGTTGCGCTCGGTGGATCTTGTTCGTCGCCGTGACCGGCATCCGCTCCACGACCCGCACGAACCGGGGTGCCATCTTGGTCCCGAGGTCGGGCTGAGCTGCCAGAAAGCGCGCGAAGCCCTCCGGCTCGAAGGTCCCGGAGATCGCCGCCATCACCTGGTCCCCGGTCACCGGGTCCGGCACCGCGTACACGGCGACGGCGTCCGCACCCTCGTACCGGGCGAGGATGTTCTCGATCATCGCGGCGGCGAGATTCTCGCTGTCGACGCGGATCCTGTCGTCCGCGCGCCCGGCGAAGTACAGGAACCCGTCGGCGTCCCGGCAGAAGAGGTCGCCGGTCCAGTACGCGCCGTCCCGCAGCCGTGCCGCGTCCGCCTCCGGGTTGCGCCAGTAGCCCTCGAAGGGATTCGGCCCCCGGTTCACCAGCTCGCCGATCGCCTCCTCCCCGTTGAGCAGCCTCCCCGTGGAGTCGAAGAGAGCCGCCGGGCACTCCTGTCCCGTCTCCGGATCGAGTACGACCAGCCCGGGCGTCGCAGGCCCGACCGCCCCCGTCGGCGTCCCCGGCGTCCACTGCACCGCCGCCCCGCCCTCCGACGACCCGTATCCCTCCACCAGCCGCACGCCGAACCGCCGCTCGAACGCCGCCGCGTCCACCGCCCCCGCCTCCGTGCCGAAGCCGAGCCGCAGCGGATTGTCGCGGTCGTCGGGCCGTTCCTCGGTGGCGAGGATGTACTGCACGGCCCGCCCGACGTACGTGAAGTACGTCGCCCCGTAGCGCCGTACGTCCGTCAGGAACCCCGACGCCGAGAACCGCCGCCGCAGCGCCACCCCCGCCCCGGCCGCCAGCGCGGGCGCCCAGTCGGCGATCACCGCGTTGCCGTGGAACATCGGCATGCAGATGTAGTGCACGTCGTCCCGGCCCACCCCGAAGTGGCCGGCGAGCGAGTGCCCGGCGGCGGCAAGGCGGCCCTGGGTGCAGACGGCGGCCTTGGGGGCGCCGGTCGAGCCGGAGGTGAAGTACAGCAGGAGACGGTGGGACGGGGTGGCCCGGGTGGCGTCCGGGCGGGCGTCGGCGTAGGGCGCGAGCAGGTCGTCGTACTCCTGTGTGTCGGTCGACAGCAGGCGTACGCCGGGCAGGTCGAGGCCGCTGAGGAGCGGCAGGCGGGTGCGGTCGGTGAGGACGATCCGGCAGTCGGTGTGCAGGATGTCGCGGGCGAGTTCGGGGCCGCGGCGGGTGGGGTTGATCCCGGCGACGGCCGCACCGCCGAGGGCGGCGGCGCCCAACCACAGCGGGTACTCAGGGGTGTTGTCGAGCAGCACCGCGAGGTGCGGCTCGGCGCCCGGCGGCAGCAGATCGGCCATCAGCGCCGCCCGGGCCGCCGCTCCGGCCGCCATCTCGTGGTGGGTGAACGTCCGTTCCTCGCACCACAGCCCCGGGCGGTGGTCGCCCCACCGCGCCGCGACGAGTTCCGCGACCGTGCCTGCACTGGATTCCATGGGCGCGCACGGTAATTGACGCACCGTCAGATGTGGAGCCCTAGGAGAACCCCAGGAGCGCCCCAGGAACCTAGAACCCGAAGCCTTCCAGCGCCGAGAAGGCCGTGTGGACGATGAGCATGAACGCGATGCAGAAGGCGATGAAGACGCCGAGGAACAGCAGCACGCAGCCCGAGCCCGCCGCGAGCTTTCCGGGTGACGGGGCGTGGGCCGTGGCGCGCTCGGGGCGGTCCGGCAGGTAGTGCACAGTGACGATGTCGCCTTCCACGGTCATCGCCGGGCCGTACTGCTCCTCGAACCGGATGTAACGCCCGTCGCGCGTGGTGAACTCATAGACGTGGTGCTGTGTCGTGGAGTCATTGCGCGTCGTCGTGAACGCCCGCAGACACCGCGCCTCGACCGTGAGCCCGTTGTTCCAGGCGCTGCGGATGTCGCGGGAGCGCCGCATCAGCCTCGTCGCGGCGTAGCCGGCAAGGCCGATCATGAACAGCGGTATGACGTAGAACAGCGCTTCCATGAGGTCCCCCGAGGTCAGGTACGGCTTCCCGCACGCCGGAACGGTCTTGATCGGCGTGCGGGAAACCTACCCGCGGGGGGTGGCGAATTGACTCAAGGGATGCTCAGAACGTGACGTCGGAGCAGGCGTAGAACGCGTTGCTCGTGTCCGCGATGGTCCACACGGCGAGGATGACGTGGCGGCCGCTCAGGCCGGAGGGCAGCGTGCCGCTGTGGGAGAGGGTCTGCGGCGGGCGCTGGCCGTTGTAGGGGACGGTGAAGAACGGGGTGAGGTTGAGGTCCGAGCGGGCCAGGTTGTGGTTCTGGTTCCAGCCCGGCTTGGTGACGTAGTACTTGAAGTCGGTCGTGGCGTGCATGGCCGTGAACTGCCAGCGGAACGTGTAGCTCTGACCACCCGTCACCTTGGTGGTCGGCCAGTTGGCGCCGGACGGCGTCCTCGGGGCGCTGAGCTGGGCGAACTGGCCCAACCCCGCGTTGCATATCTGCCCGTCCGCCGGGCCGGACGCCGGGAAGCCCTTCGGGCCCTCGACGCTCTGCGGCTCCCACTGAATGGAGCCGCAGTTGGTCACGGTGCCGTTCTGGCAGAGCTTCTGCCTGCTGATGGGGAGGTCGGTGTAGCCGTGGCCGCTGGCGCCGCCGGAGGAGAGCACAAGGGCTCCGGTCGTGGCGAGGCCCACCGCGACGGCGGACAACTTGGTCTTGGTGCGCATGCTGCCGCTCCTGGAGAACGTGGGGGAAGTTCAGTGAGCTTGCAGGTCTAGACCAAGGTTCAGATTATTGCGGTTACTTGAACATGTCCATACCAATCGAGGAACTCATTCCGGACACGGTTCAGGGCCCTGTTTCTCCGCGTCCGGAACAGAACGCCACCGTCAAGTCCTTCACCAGCACCTTGCGTTCGTAGTCGTCGAGTTCCACCAGCCCCCGCATGGTCAGCCGTGTCACCGTGTCCTCCACCGAGTCCACGACCGACGTCAGCATGCTCGCCCGGTGCTGGGCGTCCAGCGCTGCGATCCGGCGGCGGTGCATGGCGGCGGCGACCTCGGGGGCGTACTCGACACGCACCGGCCGCACCGAGAACACCTCCAGGCCGACCGGCGTCGCGTCCGCCGCGACCAGCCGGGTCAGCGCGTCGGTGGCCACGTCCATCGACGGCCGTACGCCGCCCGGCATCTCCACCGGCACCCGGGCGAGCGCCGCCTCCACGCACTCGCGCAGATAGGTCTCGTGGTCCTCGACGCCCAGCGTGGCCCGCGCGGTGTCGCGCACCCGCCACACCACGAGGACGACGACCCGCAGCGCGACCCCGCTGCCCTCGGCCGCGGGCATCGGCTCGCTGCGCCAGTGCCGCAGCCGTACGTCGACCCGGCGGCGCAGCAGCAGTGGGTTGACCCACATCAGCCCGGTCCGCCGCACGGTCCCCCGGTAGCGCCCGAACAGCCCGAGCACCCAGGCCCGCCCGGTCCGCCCCCGGGCCAGTCCGCCGAACCCGAACAGACCGAGCGCCCCCGCCCCGGCGTACGCCGCCCACTGCACCGGCCCGAGCCCGGCCCCGCCGGTCACCGGAAGCCCCAGTTCGGCAACGACGGGGGCCGGCAACGCCCCCGCCCACCAAGAGGTGAGGAGAGTTCCGGCCACCCCGGTCCCCCCGGCGAGCACTCCCACCACACCGGGCAGCACGCGTGCGGGGCGCTCGGTCAGGGCGGGGTCCACCTCCGGCACCGGGCGGGCCTTCGCCGGGACGGGACGGCGCAGTCGCGGCTGCTCCCCCGTCCCGTGACGCCGGCCCACGACGGCGGGCTTGAGGGGGACGGACACCGGGTTGGGGTCGTCGCGGAACAGCAGATGAACGGGGATCTCGGTGGTCGCCTCGTTCTGGATCAGCCGGGCGGGCCGGGGCGCGCTCTCGGCGGGGCCGTCGGACTCGGGCGTGTGGGACGTGGTCGTGGTCATCGGGTGCCTCCAGCCTCCGCGCCAGATGCGTCAGATGCGTCAGATGCTCAGAACGGTGGGATGCGCGGCCTCGCGTCACGCGAACAGCCGCCGCCAGGTCTCCGGCCCCGGATAGCCGTCCGCCGCGCCGCCCCGCCAGCCCTGGGAGCGCTGGAAGGCCTCGACGCCGCGCCGGTCCGCCTCGCTCCAGCGCGGACCCTGACCGGTCGTGTAGTGCGTGCCGAATCCCTTCCTCACCAGCTGCCGGCGGAGCTGTGTGACGTACTCGTTGGCGGCGCCCGGCCGGAACATCGCCCGGCCCGGATAGCCGGGCACCCCGTGCGAGGCGGGAGCGGCCAGCGCGGTCGCCCCCGTGGTGATGTCCTTGCCCTCGCCGGTGACCAGCAGCGCCCAGGTCCGCGGCCCCGGCAGCCCGTCCGCGTCGTCGCCGGTCCAGCCCTGGGCGCGCTGGAAGGCCCGGGTCGCCCTGCGGTCGGCGTCCGTCCAGCGGGAGCCCGGACCCGAGGCGTAGAACTGGCCGGCGCCGCGGGCGACGAGCATCCGGCCCAGCTCGGCGACGTACTTGTTGTGGGCGCCGGGACCGAAGTAGGCCGCTCCCGGGTACGTCTGCGCGGCGGGGGCGCCCGCCGTGACCGCCGTGCCCGCGGCGAGCCCCTTGTAGCGGTAGGCGAGATAGCGGTCGGAGTTGTTCCAGTAGGCGTAGGGGGTGGTCTGCCTGCGGGCGTGCGGGCGGGTGGACTCGTAGGCGATGTAGGAGGTGTGCGTGTGATCGGTCCAGCCGCCGAAGATGACGACGTGTGAGCCGTTCTGCGGGTTCTCCGGGTTGTGGAACAGCAGAATGTCGCCGGGCAGCAGATCGTCCTTGGACACCCGCACCCCGTACTGGCCGAGGCTGCCCGTCCATTCGTTGCCGGGCAGCTTCCAGGCCATCGAGACGAAGCCCGAGCAGTCCTGCCGGTATCCGTCGGACCAGAACCGGCTCATGCTGTACGGCACCTTCGCCTTGACCCAAGTCTTGGCCCGCCTGATGATCTCCGCCCTGGTGGTCGTGGGCACCTTGGCCACAGGAGCGGGCTTGATCGGCCCGCCCGCCGGACCGTGCAGCGGGTCCCGGCCGCCCTGCGGGCTCGCGGGCTCGTCACCTGGGGGAAGGTCCGGCCGCTGGGCCGCGTGCGGGGCGGCGAGCGCCGGTGCCGCCTGCCCCGCCGCGAGCGCCGCGGCGGCCACGACCAGCACCCGCTGGGCGGCCGGGTGACGGCTTCCGTGGCCGGTCGCGGAATACGGCAGGACCCGCCGCCAGTGAACACATCCCGGGCAGTCGCAGTCGCCCGCGGGATCGAATTCCTCGAAGGCCGGAGCCGGCATGCGATTCCCCTCACACTCCAGCTGGAAATGTCCACGTCTGTGCATGTTGATCAGTTTCACAACTGTCGTCCGGACGCGCATGTTGACGGTCCGAATGATGTACGGCGGCCGGGGCGGGCCCCGGCCGGCGGGGCGCCGGTGGTCCGGAGCACCCTCCGGGGTCCGGTAAAGTTGTGCAGGTCAGCAGGCGCCGCTAGCTCAGTTGGTTAGAGCAGCTGACTCTTAATCAGCGGGTCCGGGGTTCGAGTCCCTGGCGGCGCACCGACAGCTAGGCCCCTCGCTCCGGCGGGGGGCTTTCTGCTGACCCCGTGCCCCACCGTCGAACAGCCGTGCGCGCCACTCACCCACACGGGGTCCACAAGACCCCCACAGCTGCCACAATGAACGCGTATGACCGGTAAACACCGCGTTTCGCATCTTGCGATCATGCTGAACGCCGTAGAACCCTGTTTTTTCAAGATGCTGTGGATTCGCGGCACTTGGGGGGCAAGGAGCCGGTTGCCGGATTGTCGCGGGGAGAGGGGGCCCCGTTCATGAGGCGATGCCGAGGGGGGCATCATGCAACCGGAAGGTCGCTGTTTCATGTCTAGTGGTGTGGAAGATGTGGTGACAGCGGTCCATCACTGATACGCCTGTGAAGGTCGAGGGGGACCGGCGCAGGTGTAAGGAACCGACAGACACGCGCTGATCCGCGTGTGGGGGGATGACTCATGACGTCGACGCCGACGGGCGCCCGGCAGAATTACGACCCGTCACAGACGACCCAGCTCAGGGTCCCATCGCATCGGACCGGCGCCTTCCGCCGGATCAAGAAGACGCTGCCGAAGTACGACTACGAGCACTACAGCCGACTGGCGGGTCCCCTCACACAACCCGATCCGAACAAGCCCTACAGAGTGCAGTACCGCTCCTTGATCTCACAGGAGCCGCACCGCCTCAGAGTGGCCCTGATGCTGGCGGCCGCGCCGCTGCTCTCGCTCGTGCTGCTCGCCTGGCTGCTCCAGCCCGTGCACTGGACCGAGCGCGACTATCCGGCGTACGACTTTCTGCCGACCCTCGACATGGTGATGCTCGTCTCGATCGGCCTGATCGAGTTCTTCCGCTGCATGAACGTGCTGTCGAACGCGCACGCCACGCTGGTCGCCCGCGACCCCATCCCGGTGGTGCCCGAGACCGGCACGAGAGTCGCCTTCCTGACCTCCTTCGTGCCCGGCAAGGAGCCGCTGGAGATGGTGACGAAGACCCTGGAGGCGGCCGTCAAGCTGCGCCACCGGGGCCTGCTGCATGTCTGGCTGCTCGACGAGGGCGACGACCCCGCGGTCAAGGAGGTCTGCGCCCGGCTCGGCGTGCACCACTTCAGCCGCAAGGGTGTCGCCAAGTGGAACCAGGCCAAGGGCCCGCACCGCGCCAAGACCAAGCACGGCAACTACAACGCCTGGCTGGACGCGCACGGCGACCACTACGACTTCTTCGCCTCCGTCGACACCGACCACGTGCCGCTGCCCAACTACCTGGAGCGGATGCTCGGCTTCTTCCGCGACCCGGACGTCGGCTTCGTCATCGGCCCGCAGGTCTACGGCAACTACGACAACTTCGTCACCAAGGCCGCCGAGTCCCAGCAGTTCCTCTTCCACGCCCTGATCCAGCGCGCCGGCAACCGCTACGGCTCGCCGATGTTCGTGGGCACCTCCAACGCCGTACGCATCAGGGCGCTGAAGCAGATCGGCGGGCTGTACGACTCGATCACCGAGGACATGGCGACCGGCTTCGAGATCCACCGGCACAAGAACCCCGTCACGGGCAAGAAGTGGCGCTCGGTCTACACGCCGGACGTGCTGGCTGTCGGTGAGGGCCCGAGCGCCTGGACGGACTTCTTCACCCAGCAGATGCGCTGGTCGCGCGGGACGTACGAAACGATCCTCAAGCAGTACTGGAAGGGCTTCTACTCGCTGCCGCCGAGCAAGCTCTTCAACTACACGATGATGATCATCTTCTACCCGATGTCGGCCCTGAACTGGATCCTCGCGGCGATCAGTTGCGCCCTGTTCCTGGGCCTGGGCGCCTCGGGTGTGAACATCGACCCGACGATCTGGCTGATGCTCTACGGCAACGCCTCGGCCCTGCAGATCGGCCTGTACGTCTGGAACCGCCGCCACAATGTCTCGCCGCACGAGCCCGAGGGCTCCGGCGGTGTGGCCGGCATGGTGATGTCCGCGCTGTCGGCGCCGCTCTACGCCAAGGCGCTGATCGACTCGATGCTCCGCAAGAAGAGCAAGTTCGTGGTCACGCCCAAGGGCGACTCGGCCAGCCCGGACCGCTGGTTCGGGACCTTCCGGTACCACTGGTACTTCATCCTGATCTTCGCCGGATCGATCGCCGCGGGCTTCGTGTACGGCCACTCCCACCCCGCGATGATCATCTGGGCCTGCTTCGCCCTGCTGATCACGGCCACGCCCATCTTCGCGTGGCGCCACATGATGCGGCAGGAGAAGAAGAAGCCCGCCGCGCCCAGCCGGCCCGAGCCGCAGGACGCGGGCGGGGTCGTGCCGCACCAGCACCAGCCGCAGCCGCTGCCGGCGCCACACGCCCCGCAGCAGAAGCCGAGCTGGGCCGCCGCGCAGCAGCAGCCGGGGGTCGGCGGCAACGACCAGACCATGCAGATCGCCCTTGGTGGACTTGGGGGACGTAAGGAATGAAAGACCAGGCCGGCCGCCGCCGTGTCCGTCGACTCGCGATAGGCACGGCGGTGGTTCTCGCGCTGGCCGGGATGAACGGGCCGTGGCTCTACCGCGTCGGGACCGAGAAATATCACGAGTACCAGATCAACAGACCCGAGTACAAAGCCGACAACGGTCACTGGGAGATCGTCGAATTCCCGGAGGAGTACCGGCAGAACACCATCCACGCGGCGCTGCTGCGCACCGGCAAGGTGCTGCTCGTCGCCGGGTCGGGCAACAACCAGGACAACTTCGACGCGAAGAAGTTCGACACCCGGATCTGGGACCCCGTCAAGGGCACCATCAAGAAGGTGCCGACGCCCAGCGACCTGTTCTGCACGGGCCACACCCAGCTCGCCAACGGCAATCTGCTGATCGCGGGCGGTACCAAGCGGTACGAGAAGCTCAAGGGTGACGTCACCAAGGCCGGCGGCCTGATGATCGTCCACAACGAGAACCCGGACAAGCCGATCACCCTGCCCGCGGGCACCAAGTTCACCGGCAAGGAGAACGGCAAGACGTTCGTCTCCAAGGACCCGGTGCTCGTGCCGCGCGCCAAGAAGGTCTTCGACCCGGCGACCGGCGAGTTCCTGCGCAACGACCCCGGTCTCGGCCGTATCTATGTCGAGGCGCAGAAGAAGGGCCGACAGTACGAGACCGGCACCCAGGACAACTACCGCGTCCAGGGCCTGACCGGCGCCGCCGCCCGCAACACCTACGGCATCGCGCAGAAGCTCGCGCTCGACAAGAAGGACTTCCAGGGCATCCGGGACGCCTTCGAGTTCGACCCGGTCGCCGAGAAGTACATCAAGGTCGACCCGATGAAGGAGGCCCGCTGGTACCCGACGCTCACCACCCTGAGCGACGGCAGGATCCTCAGCGTCTCCGGCCTCGACGACATCGGCCAGCTGGTCCCCGGCAAGAACGAGATCTTCGACCCGGCGACCAAGAAGTGGACGTACACGAAGAAGATCCGGCAGTTCCCGACGTATCCGGCGCTGTTCCTGATGCAGAACGGCAAGATCTTCTACTCGGGCGCGAACGCGGGATACGGGCCGGACGACGTGGGGCGTGACCCCGGTGTCTGGGACCTGGACAGCAACAAGTTCAGCAAGGTGCCCGGGCTGAGCGACGCGAACATGCTGGAGACCGCCAACACCGTGCTGCTGCCGCCGGCGCAGGACGAGAAGTACATGGTGATCGGCGGCGGCGGGGTCGGCGAGTCCAAGCTGTCGAGCGAGAAGACCCGGCTGATCGACCTGAAGGACGCGAACCCCGCGTTCACGGACGGGCCTTCACTGGAGAAGGGCACACGGTATCCGCAGGCGTCCGTGCTGCCCGACGACAGCGTGCTGATCTCCGGCGGCTCCGAGGACTACCGCGGGCGCGGCGACTCCAACATCCTTGAGGCGCGGATGTACGACGCCGAGACCGGCGAGATGCGACGCGTCGCCGACCCGCTGGTCGGCCGGAACTACCACTCCGGGTCGATTCTGCTGCCCGACGGGCGGGTGATGTTCTTCGGCTCCGACTCGCTGTACAGCGACAAGGCCAACACCAAGCCGGGCAAGTTCGAGCAGCGGATCGAGATCTACACGCCGCCGTATCTGTACCGGGACGCACAGCCGTCGCTGTCCGGCGGTCCGAAGACGATCGAGCGCGGTGGGACGGGGACGTTCACCTCGCAGCATGCGTCGACGATCAAGAAGGTGCGGCTGATCCGGCCGAGCGCGTCGACGCACGTCACGGACGTCGATCAGCGGTCCATCGCGCTGGACTACAAGGTGTCCGGGGGCAAGATCACGGTGACTGTGCCGAAGAACAGGAATTTGGTGCAGGCGGGGTGGTACATGCTGTTCGTCACGGATGATCAGGGGACGCCTAGTAAGGCGCAGTGGGTCCGGGTGCCGTAACCAGCACATGACCAGGGGCGCCCTCCTTTGCGGAAGGCGCCCCGAGTCATGTGGTCACTTGCTGGCCTTGGCCAAGCTCAGCGCGTACTCCGGCCACCACTCGCCCGCCTTCGGGCCGCCCTTGCACTCGCCGTCCGATTCGCCGGGGCGTTTGGCCCAGACGTAGGCGTCGACCAAGGGGTCCGCCGTTTTGGTGGTCGGGGTTTCGCCGAGGGCTCGGCCGGGTGGGTTGCACCAGCGTTCGTCGGGGTTGCCCTCGGTGTAGGGGCCGTTGCCGTTGCGGCTGGTGTCGATGATGAAGGGCTTGTTGCCGACCTTCGCGGAGAGCTCCTTGCCGTAGGCGATGGAGTCTTCGGTGGTGTAGAAGTTCGAGACGTTGACGGAGAAGCCGTCGGCCTTGTCGATGCCCGCCCACTGGAGGGGCTCGAAGATCTGGTCGGGCTGGCCCCAGCCGGCGTTGCCCGCGTCCAGGTAGACCTTGGTGTTCTTGTTGGCCTTGAGCTTCTCGATGGCGCCCTTGAGGAGGTCGTAGCGCTCCTCGTGGAACTCGTCCGGGGTGCAGCCGTCGACCAGGTGCAGGATCGCGTCCGGTTCGAGGATCACGGTCGCGGAGCGGTCGCCTATGCCCTTGGCGACCTGGTCGATGAACCCCCGGTACGCGTTGCCGTCCGCGGCGCCGCCGCCGGAGAACTGGCCGCAGTCGCGGTGCGGAATGTTGTAGACGACGAGCAGCGCGTCCCGGTCGGCCTTCTCGGCGGCCTCGGTGAAGCCGCGCGCCTCCTGCTCGGCGCTCTCCGGAGTGAGCCACTCGCCCGTCGGCTGCTGAGCTATCTTGCGGATCTGCTCGGCCTCGTCCTGCTTGCCGGCCTTCGCGTACGTCGCGACCTGCTCGGCCGCGTTTCCCTCCGGGTTGACCCAGAACGGGTCGGTGTCCTTGGGCTGTTGGGAGATCTTCGCACCGGCGTCACCGGTCTCCTCCCCGCCGTCCCCGTCCCCGGAAGAGCACCCCGCGAGCAGCAGCGCCGCCCCCAGCACCACTGCGGACGCCCGTGTTCCGGCCGTCAAAGACCTCACCCCCCTGTTGCCGTACATCCAACTCCCCCTTGGGTGCACCGTTCGAGGCTCAATCCTGACATACGTAACGCTGCGCCCACGAGGCCGCCCGAGCCTTGTCGGAGAGCTGTTACAGCCCCGATGGTCTGGAGAGGCGCGCGCCTGAGAGGAGGGCGCGAGGGCACGCGAAAGGGAGTGCGCGGGCATGCATCACACCGGTCGGGAGATACAGCTCGCTCAGGCTCTGGTGGAGGCGGCGGACACTCTCACCGACGCCTTCGAGGCCACGCGGTACTTACAGGTGATCTCGGACCACTGTGTGGAACTGCTGGCCGCGCGGGCGGCCGGGATCATGCTGATCGATGGCGGTCGGGCGGTGTCGCTGGCCGGGAGCAGCCGCCAGCAGGAGGTCGCCCTCGATCTGCTGGAGGCGCAGCACGGCGGCGGGCCCTGCCTCGACAGCTACAGCTCCGGGCAGCCGGTGCCGCCGGTGTCCATCCGGCTCGCCCACGCCGACGCCCGCTGGCCGGACTTCACCGCGCGGGCGCTGCGGCACGACGTCATGGCGACGTATGCGGTGCCGCTCCGCCGCCGCGAGACACTGCTCGGCGCGCTCAACGTGTTCGCGCCGACGCCCCCCGAGCACGACGGGCATGCCGGTGAGGCGGAACTGGCGCTGGCCCAGGCGCTGGCCGACGCCGCCGCCGTAGGACTGCAGAACCATCGCGCGTACGTGCAGTACCGCACGCTGGCCGGGCAGTTGCAGGAAGCCCTGACCAGCCGGGTGCGGATCGAGCAGGCCAAGGGGATGCTGGCGGAGCGCTGGGGCACGGGGGCCGACGACGCGTTCATGGCCCTGCGGCAGTACGCGCGCCGGCGCAGGCTTCCGCTCGACCGGGTGGCGAGCGCTGTCATCGAACGGGTCGCGGATGACGCGGAGTTGCGCGGGGAGGGCGGGGGGACGGCCGACGGACCCGCGTAGACCCCTGTACCACCTGCAACCTCTATGCCGGGCAGCGTTTTTCGTTCTACAGTCGTCCTCGATGGCCCCAGTCCCCGGCCAGTCCTCCCCCACTGTGGCTTCCAAGCCTCCCGCGCCGGTCGCCGGGTTACTCCCGCAGCCCGAGCGCACGCGGTTGAGGACCAGCCCGGTCGGCGGCTTCAGGGGGAGCGGGTCGTCGACCGGGCGGGTGGCTCCGCCGGTCAGCAAGTAATCGTGCGGGTTGGTGGGGGCTGGTCGCGCCCGCGCGGCGGAGCCGCATATCGATACAGCCCCGCGCCCCTTTCGGGGCGCTCACGTGAGGTAGGCCGAGACGATCACGTTTGCCGTGTAGGTGCGGCTTGCGCGGTCGAAGGTGCCGCCGCACGTGATCAGCCGTAGTTCGGGGCGGCCGGGGTGGTGAGGGCCGTAGGCCTGGTGGGCGTCGAAGAGGTCGCGGGTTACTACCTGGATGTCGTCGACGGTGAACTCGGCGATCTTGCCGTCGTCGCGGATGACGCGGACCTTCGCGCCGGGCTGCAGGGAGCTGAGCTTGTGGAAGACGGCGGGGCGGGTCTCGGTGTCGGCGTGTCCGACCATGAGCGCGGTGCCCGCGGCGCCGGGTTTCGCGCCGCCCGCGTACCAGCTGACCACTCCGGGCTGGTCGAGGGGCGGTGGGTCGACGGCGCCGTGCGCGTCGAGTCCGCGGGCCACGACGGGGGCCTGCACGCCCAGGTCGGGGATGTCGATGCGCTGCGGCAGCGCGGCCTTCAACGGCCGGGCGGCGGGCGGCAGTTCGGCGTCCGGGGGCCTGCCGACCGCCGCCATGTCACCGGTGGTGGGGGTGGCTGTCCCGTGCCGTACGTCGGTGACCTCCCGCCCCCACAGCCACAGCCCGAGCAGCAGCACCGCCCAGACCAACCCCGTCGTGAGGCGGCCGGTACCCGGGGAGCGCTCGGACATCGCCGGTCAGTCCGTTCCGCGGCTCCGGCGGGCGCTGCGCAGCGCCACGGCGACCGCGGCGACACCCGCCAGCACCAGCCCGGTCACCGCGTGCCCCGTACCGGGCCCGGCCTCGTCGGCCTCGGCATCCGCCTCGGCTTCGGCGCCGAGCCGGGCCGCGCCGCCGCCGCCCGCCTGGACGGGGGCCACGGGGGAGGAGGCGGGGGCGGGGGCAGCGGGCTGGAGCGGGGCCGACGGCTGCGTATGCGGCTGCGCCTTCGGTGGCGTCTTCGGTGGCGTTTTCGCTACGACGGTGAGGGCGCCCTTCGTCTGCACGCCCGCACACGTGACCCGCACGTCGTACGTACCCGCCCTGATCGAGGAGCTGACGCGGGTCTCCCCGACGAGTGTGCCGCCGGAGCCGGTGAGGCGGGCGTCGGCGACGAAGGCCGCCGAGGCCGCGGTGCCGGTGGTGGTGGAGCAGCCGGTGGTCCTGAGGGCGATGTCGGTACCGGGGGCGGGGGACGCCGGGGTCACCGAGAGGCCGCCTCCGTCCGCCGCGTGGGCGGCCGGGGTGAGCGCCGCGAAGATCGCCGCGCCCGCACAGAGAGTGACGTTCAGTGGACCCATCATGAACCTCCAGATACCAGGAGGCTCCTCCTCCGGGCCCGCCCCCGCACCCGGGAAGGGGTGACGGCTGCTCCAGACGAGGGACTAGCAGTTGGTACCCGACGAGTGAATAGCATGGTCATTCCATGAGTCCGCGTACGGCAGGAGCCACCACCCATGACAGATCGCAAGCCCATCGAATCGTGGCTCACCGACATGGATGGGGTGCTTATGCACGAGGGTGTGCCAGTCCCCGGAGCAGATGCGTTCATCAAGAAGCTCCGCGGGTCAGGCAAGCCGTTCCTCGTCCTGACGAACAACTCGATCTATACAGCGCGTGATCTCCACGCCCGGCTGAGCCGGATCGGCCTCGACGTGCCGGTGGAGAACATCTGGACCTCGGCTTTGGCGACGGCCAAGTTCCTGGACAGTCAGCACCCCGGAGGCTCGGCCTACGTCATCGGCGAGGCCGGCCTGACTACGGCGCTGCACGATGTGGGCTACGTGATGACTGACCTTGATCCCGATTTCGTGGTCTTGGGCGAAACGCGTACTTATTCCTTCGAGTCGCTGACGAAGGCGATCCGGCTGATCGACGACGGCGCCCGGTTCATTGCCACCAACCCGGACAACACCGGGCCCTCTCCTCAGGGGGCGCTTCCGGCAACCGGCTCTGTCGCTGCGCTGATCACGAAGGCGACGGGCAAGGATCCGTACTTCGTGGGCAAGCCGAATCCCCTGATGATGCGGACCGGGCTGAACGTCATCGGGGCGCACTCCGAGACCTCCGCCATGATCGGTGACCGCATGGACACGGACGTGCTGGCGGGCCTGGAGGCCGGGATGCAGACGTTCCTGGTGCTCACCGGGCTGACCAAGGTCGGTGAGATCGAGCGGTTCCCGTACCGGCCGACCAAGGTCGTCGACTCGATCGCGGACCTCGTTGACCTCGTCTGAGACAGCAAGCCGTCCGCCTGTCCGGCGCATCAGGCCAGGGACTCGAAGTACGCCTTCTGCGCGGGGTAGTAGTCCTCGAAGTCAGGACGTGGCGCGCCCGTGCGTGCGGCGGTGAGCATGTCCAGGTAGTACTCCCAGCCCGGGCCGGTCTCGCCGAGGTGCTCGGTGGAGGCGAGGTGTTGGACCAGCCGGAGTTCGGTGGTGCCGTCGTTCTCGGCCAGCAGCAGCTCCAGCGACCAGGATCCGGCCTCGTCCTCCATCGAGACGGCGAGTCGGCGCGGCGGTTCGCAGGCTTCGATGCGCAGTGGGCACCAGGGCGCCGACTCCTCGAACACCATCTGCACCTCGACGGTGCGGCCGGCCGCCGCCTGGCCGCGCCACGGGCCGAACCAGCGGGCGGTGCGCTCCGGCTCGGTGACACTCGCCCAGACGTCGTCGGCGGAGGCGCGGTAGCTGCGGGTAAGGATCAGGTCGTGCCCCGTCGGCGTGGGGATCAGTCGTCCGGTGGGCTCAAGGGTCATGCCGTGTCCTCCTTGAAGTGGCGCGCGGTGGGCTGATCGTCAGCGGGCTCCGCCCGATGACGGTCCCGTCGGGTGCGGTAGACCTCGGTCTCCAACGCGGCCAGCCGCTGCGGCCAGTCGGCACGCTGGGTGTCGAACTGAGTGAGCCAGGCGGCGAGGTCGCCCAGCCGGGGACGGACGAGGGAGTAACGCCGGTGGCGTCCGATCTGCTGGTCCCGGACCAGGCCGCTCTCCCGCAGCACGCGCAGGTGACGGCTGACCGCGGGTCGGCTGATGGCGAACCGGGCAGCGATGTCGCCTGCCGTCAGCGGGGTACGGCGCAACATCATCAGGATCTCCCGGCGCACCGGATCGGCGATGGCGTCGGCCACCTGGCTCAGGTCGTCCACCCAAGAAGCGTAACCCATAGGTTACGCGTCAAGATGGCAAGCCTCAGGTTGAACCCTGCATTCATTTCGCCGAACTCGATCGAGTCAAGCCCGCGTAGCGGTGTGCCACTCCGCCGGGAAGCAGGTATTCGGCCAGCAGGTTGCCGGTGCGGCGGGATGGCAACCCCATGTCGTGCAGGAGTTCGTCCGCGCAGTGGATGTCGTAGGGGCCGAAGTCGTAGCCGCCGGAGCCTGGCAGTACCTGCTCCTGCCAGGCCAGGCGAGCGTCGATGGCCTCCCGCATCTCCTGCTCGCCCGGGGTGGTGCGCAGCGTCGCCCGGAAATGGCCGGCCAACCAGTGCGCGGTGAGTTCCACTCCCATGATGTTGTTGAAGACCTGCCGGAAACCGACGAACCCCAACCGGTCGGCGCCGGGGGGCACGATGCCTCGGTAGAGCCGCAGCCGCCCGTCGTCATCGTGCACGCACACGCTCGAGTCCAGGAACGGGAAGACTTTGTGGTGCCCCGTGGCGAACACGATGACATCCGCCGCCACTTCCTCGCCGGTCGCCAGTCGCAGCCCCTTGTCGGTATACGCCTCGACGGCAGTGACCTTGGGGGCGATCAGGCCGCGGCGGACGGCCCGCGCGTAGCCGCGTGGCATCACTCCCGCGTGGGCCAGATGGAAGGGGAGCGCGTGAGCGGGCCGCAGTTGCCTCGGCAGCCGGTACAGCCCGGTGGAAAGCAGCATGTCACGGGTGATGAGCCACCACAGAGCCCGCTTGACCCGCTCGTCGATGCGGTCGATCGGGCGGACGCAGTCCGGATCGTGGTAACGGGGCAGGAGCGCCTCACCGAGACGGGTGAACAGGATCCACTTGTAGCCGACCAGACCGAGCAGGAGCCGCTCGGGGATCATCCAGTTCACCTTGCGCTGCACGATCGTGGCCGAGGCCGCCTCGCGTGCGGCGCGGGTGATCAGGTCCAATGCGGATTTACCGCCGCCTACGACGACCACGCGTCGGCCCGCGAATGTCCCGGCCCGCACCTCGTTGGAGTGCAGCACGGTCCCACGGAACGACTCACGCCCGGGCAGCTCGGGCAGTTGGGGATGATGATGAGCCCCGCTGGCGACAACGACGTAGTCGAATGTCTCGCGATGAACGTCGGCCGCCGTGTCCCCGGCAGGCCGGGAGTCGACCGACCAGCCGGAGGCGCCCACCCGCCCGGGCCCCTCCACCGGACTGATGGAGATCACCTCGGTGCCGGGCCGGACGCGGTTCAGTACACCGAAGGTCTTGGCGTAGTTCTCCAGGTAGCGTTGCGTGTCCACCGCGCCGGCGAAGTGCAGGCGGTTGGGCAGGTCCGCGAACTCGAAGATACGGAGCGCGGACTGGTTGGCCAGCCCGTCGTAGCAGCCCTGTGCTGACCAGATCCCGCCGACCTGCTGGTACTTGTCGAAGACCGTGACGTCGAAACCGTTCTCCAGCAGCACCTTGGCGGTGACGATTCCCCCGGGGCCGGCCCCGACCACACACGCTCTCATCAGCTGTCACTCCCCCTGGCGATCGCCGTGCCCAGCTCGCTCATCATCCCGGTCGCGGACCTCCATGCCCAGGGCGCCCTCACACCACAGCGCCTGAATCCCGCGTCCGCCCGCGTCGCTCCAGCGGACTCCGCGCTCCGCTGGCCTCGCCGCGCTTGGGGCGCGCTGGTGGCGCCGGGCGGCTGCCCTCGAGTTGCACGGCGATCGGTACGGCGGTGAACACCGTCGACGCCATACCGATCACCATGCCGGCGATCAGTGCCAGGGAGAAGTCCGCGAGCGAGTCACGGCCGAGCACGGCCAGGGCTGCCAGGATGAACAGCGCGCCCATACCGGTGTTCACCGTGCGCGGCAGCGTCTGAATGACGGCCTGGTTCGCGGTGGTTTCCAGGTCCGCCGCCGGATCGCGGCGGCGCGCCTCGCGCACCCGGTCGAAGACGACGACGGTGTCATTGACGGAGTAGCCGACGACCGTGAGCAGGGCCGCCAGGAAGACGCTGTCGACGGGCTTGCCGAGCCAGGCGAACAGGCCCACCACGAGCAGCACGTCGTGCACCATGGCCGCTACCGCCGCGGCGGCGAACGTCCACCGGAACCGCACGCTGAGGTAGATCAGCTGGGCCGCGACGGCGATGCCGAGCGCGATGAGCGCGTGCCGGCGCAGTTCGTCGCCGAGGCTCGGGCCGATCAGCTCGTCCCGCTCGACGGTGACCTCGCCGCCCTCCTTCGCCAGCGCCGTTTTGATCGTGTGCTGCTGGTCGTTGCTCAGCTCACCGGTGCGTACCGAGATGTCCCCGTCCCCCGACTCCTGCACCACCGCGCGCGGGAACCCGGCGTCCGTGACCGCCGTGCGCGCCGCGTCCACGTCCACGGGCCTGCTGGTGCTGTACTGCACCAGGCGCCCGCCGGTGAACTCCACCCCGAAGTCCGGGCCGCGCAGGCCGATTCCGGCGACGGCGACCACGATCAGCAGCGCGCTGACGCCGAGCCAGCGGCGCCGGTGGTGCACCAGGCGGGGTTTGCGGCGCGCGAGCCAGGCGCGTACCCGGCCGGTGGAGGTGATCCCGGTCAGGCCGGGCCGGTTGCGCACGAAGCCGCGCCGGATCGCGAAGTCGGCGAGGACCCGGGTGATCACCAGGGCCGAGATCATCGAGACGAGGACACCGATGGAGAGCGTGACGCCGAAGC
This sequence comes from Streptomyces sp. NPDC050211, assembly GCF_040656035.1. Lineage (NCBI taxonomy): Bacteria > Bacillati > Actinomycetota > Actinomycetes > Kitasatosporales > Streptomycetaceae > Streptomyces > Streptomyces sp. NPDC050211. The sequence continues at coordinate 169,619 of NZ_JBFALC010000002.1, read as the reverse complement.
CCTTGACGGGTCCGGTGGCGAAGAAGAAGAGCAGCCCGGCCGCGAGCAGCGTCGTCACATTCGAGTCGACCACCGCGCTCCAGGCCTTGGCGAAGCCGGTGCGCAGCGGTTTGTCCAGGTGCGCCGAGGCGGACTTCAGGGCGCGGGCTCCCAGATACTCCTCGCGGGCGCGCTCGAAGACCAGCACGTTCGCGTCCACCGCCATGCCGATCGCCAGGACGAAACCGGCGAGTCCGGGCAGGGTCAGGGTCGCGCCCAGGGCGACCAGTGCGGCGTAGGAGATCAGCCCGTACAGCGCGAGCGCGATGGTGGCCAGGGCGCCGAGCAGCCGGTAGACGACGAGGATGAACAGCCCCGTCAGGGCGAGCCCGATGATCGCGGCCTGGGTGCTGGCGGCGATGGCGTCGGCACCGAGCGTGGGGCCGACGGTGCGCTGCTCCACGACCTCTACGGGCACCGGCAGCGCACCGCCCTTGACGAGCGCGGCCAGATCGCGGGCCTCTTCCCGGCCGAAGCCGCCGGTGATCTGCGTGGAGCCGCCGGAGATGCCGACCTCGCACGCCACATCCGCGTTGACGCCGGGCGCCGAGAGGACCTTGCCGTCCAGGACGATGGCGACGCGCCGCTCGGGGGCGCCCTGCGGGGCACAGGCCGCCGCCCCGGTGACCCGTGCCCAGTCCTTGCCCGCCTGCCCGCGGAAGGTGAGGTCGACCATCCAGCCCGACATCTGCTGCTGGTCGAGCACCGCCTCGGCGTCCTTGACGCCCTCGCCGGTGAGGGCGGTGGGCCCGAGCTTGAGGAACGCCCCCTTCTGGTCGGGGTCGGCCAGGGTGCGCGAGCCGTCCTTGGCCGGCTTCCCCTTGTTCTCGTCCTGCTTGTCCGTCGCGCCCAGCACCGGGTGGACGGTCAACTGCGCGGTGCGGCCGATGACTTCGGCGGCCTCGCGCGGGTCCTGCAGGCCGGGCAGCTCGACGAAGATCCGCTGCTGTCCGGACCGGTACAGGCTCGGCTCGGACACGCCGAGCGCGTCGACCCGCTGGCGGAGCACCTCCAGGGCCCGCTGGGTCGATTCGGCATTGGCCTCGACGACGGGTGAGTCCTTGGTCTCCAGGACGATCTGGGTGCCGCCGCGCAGGTCGAGGCCGAGGCGGGCGGGCTGGGTGAGAGCGAAGTAGAGCGAGGCGGCGATCACACCTAGGGCGACGATCGCCCGCCACATGGGCGCGCGAGACATGAGTTCTCCACGATGGGCAGGCAGACGGAGTCGACGTCTGCGCCGGACGCGGAGGCGAACGGTCAGGCGTCGATACGGACTTCGGTGCTCCATCGGGACGGCGGGCCGCGCGGGCGATACGCGTGGGCGCCACGGCTCGCTCCCGCGGTCGCGGCCGCCACGGCCACGGCGGGGCCGCCGACAGCGCGGTGCGGGGCTGCGTCCCCGGCGCCAGGGCCCAGGAAGGGCTGGAACGGGTACGGCACTACGTCGGCGTGGCCGAGCACGGGGTGCGCCACGGTGACGGGTCGCTGCGCGTCGGCGGTCGCGGACGCCTGCGTGATCGCCGTCGCGACCGTGCCCGTCGAGGACGGGCGGGACGCCGACGCCGACTTGGCCGACACCGGCAGGAGGAAGGTCAGGACCGCGAGCAGCGCGGAGAGCACGACGGCGGCCGGGCGCGTGAGGTGTGCGCGGTGCTGCTGCACGCCTCTTGCCCCCCGGTCAAGTCGTCGTACGCCATCAGCAGTTGGCACTGTGAGCCGACGACTCGGCTCGTCCGGCCGTCAGTGACACGAACGCCATCGGGCGCCCTGAGGTTCCCGACTCACCGCACGAAGGTTGCGGCCACGGATCGTCGCAGACGGGCGCGGTGCGCTCAGCGGCGCCTGCGTACGAGGAACAGTGCGCCGCCCGTGGTGAGCAGGAAGACGACGGTGGCGGCGAGGGCACCGGGCGGCGTGCTGAGACCGGTGCGGGCGAGTTCGTCGGCGAAGGGGAGGGGGCGGGTGGTGGCCGGGGCGGAGGCGTCGGTGTGGGGCGGGGTGGGTTCCTGGTCGGCGTCGATGCCGAAGCGGTAGTCGTTGGACTGGCCGACCCAGTCGCCGTCGTCCTCATGCCGCTGTACGACGGCCGCGTTCGCGGTGACCCGGTTCGGCGCCGCGTCCGACGTCACCGCGAGCCTCACCTTCACGGTGACCGTCGCGCCCGCGCCGACGGTGAAACCGGGAAAGCCGTCGTGGTCGCCCCCGAAGGCCCCGACCAGCTCATCGGCGTCGGTCGCCTCGAAGCGGACCGGACGCGGGCGGGGTCCGTCGTAGAACTCGAGCCGGGGCTGCGAGGGCTTCAGCGTGTGCCGTTCGTCGACGAGGACGACGACCGGGTGGATGCCGGAGCAGGTCCGGTCGGTGGTGTTGGTGAGATCGAGAGACCAGGTCCCATAGCCACCGCCGGCCTCATAGGAGGCGGGGCCGCCGTGGATACGGGTGGTGAGGGGAAAGGTGCCGTCGTCGGGGGCGGTACAGGCGGCTTCGATGTCCGCATGTGCCGGCGCGGAGAGCAGGGCGGCTGCCACCGCGAGGCAGAGGGAGGCGGGCGTGAACAGTCGCATGAGCACATGAGCATGGTGGGCAGGGGTGGGGGTTCCGGTGTGCCATGCCGGGAGTGCCCTCGGATGGGGGTGGGGATGCGCTCGATCGGGGGCGCGGATCACGTTCCCCTTCAGCCGGCCGTCAGGGCTGAATGTTCTCCAGGTCCTCGAGAAGGCCGGGGTGCGTCGGCTGCCAGCCGAGGGCGTCGCGGGTGTGGGCGCCGGACGCCGGCTGGTCCATGGCGAACATCGGGCCGAACGGGCCGAAGTCTTCCTGCGGAACCTCCTTGACCGGCAGGCCCAGTCGCCGCCCGATGACGGTCGCGATGTCCCGCACTGCGTCGCCCTCGTCGGCGACGGCGTGCCATACGGTCCCGGCCGGGGCCGATTCGAGGACCAGCCGGAACAGAACCGCCGCGTCGCGCGCGTGCACGGCCGGCCAGCCCGCGGCGACCGCGTCTCTGGGCTGATCGGTGCCGCCTGCCTGATCCCCTCACCTCACCTACCCGCTACCCGTCCCCCCGCCCGAACACCGGCGCCAACAACAACTGCGCCGCCCCCTCCGCAACCCCCCGCACCCCACCCGGCGCGACCCTCACCGGCACCCCACCCTCCCCCGCCCCCTCCCGCCGAGCCCGCTCCTCCAGCACCGCACCCACTCCCCGCACGAACACCTCCGGCGCCGCAGCCACCGTCCGCCCTCCCAGCAGCACCACATCGATGTCCAGCAATCCGACCAGATTCGCGGCCCCCGCCCCCAGCACCCGCGCCGCCTCGTCGACCTCACCGCGCGCCACCGCCCCCAGGCACAGCGCCTCGATGCAGCCGCGGTTGCCGCAGGTGCACGGCGGTCCGTCGAGCTGGATGACCTGGTGCCCGAACTCGCCCGCCCCGGTCCGCGCCCCCCGGTGCACGTTCCCGCCGATCACGAGCCCGGCCCCGAGCCCCGTACCGAGATGGAGATACGCGAAGGACCCGCCCCCGCCGCCACGGCCGACGGCGATCCCGAGCGCGGCGGCGTTGGTGTCCTTGTCGACGACGACCGGCACCCCCAGCCGCGCCTCCAGCACCTCCCGCAACGGAAACCCGTCCCACTCCGGAAACCCGGTGACCCGGTGCAGCACCCCCCGCACATGATCGAGCGGCCCGGGCAGCGCGACCCCGACGCCGGTGAGCCCGCGAACCACCCCCGTCCCCAGCACAGCGGCAACCGCCCCCTCCACCTCCCCCAGCACGGCCTCGGCCCCCGCCCCCAGGTCCAGCGGCGTGCACCGCTCCCCCACCACGCTGCCCTTGAGGTCGACGAGGACCGCCCGCAGCTCATCCCGGTCGAGATGCACCCCGACCGCATGCCCCGCCTCCGGAACCAGCCGAAGCACGGTCCGCGGTTTCCCGCCCGTGGACGCGCGCCGCCCCGCCTCGGCCACGAGCCCTTCCTCCCGCAGTCGGGCCGTGATCTTGCTGACGGCCTGCGGGGTGAGCCCGGTGCGCTCGGCGAGTTCGAGCCGGCTGATCCCGTCGGCGTCGGCCGCCCGCAGCAGATCGAGCACAAGTGCGGTGTTGTGACTGCGCAGGGCAAAGAGATCCGCGCCACCGACCGCCCCCCTCAAGCCACCCGCCCTGCCCTCGTCACGGCCACCCTTCGTCCTGTTCACGCCCCCATTCTCCCCACCGCTTGCACTTTGGCAACAGCGTTGCGAAAGTGGGAGCCATGAGTGCTACCCCTCTCCGCGTCGGCCTGGTCGGCTACGGCCTCGCAGGCTCCGTCTTCCACGCCCCGCTGATCGCCGCCACCGAGGCCCTCACCCTCGACACGGTGGTCACCTCGAACCCCGAGCGCGCGGAGCAGGCCCGCGCCGAGTTCCCGGACGTCCGCGTCGCCGCCACCCCGGACGAGCTGTTCGACCGGGCCGACGAGCTGGACCTGATCGTCGTCGCGTCCCCGAACAAGACGCACGTCCCGCTCGCCACCACCGCGCTCAAGGCGGGCCTCCCCGTGGTCGTCGACAAGCCCATCGCAGGCACGGCGGCCGAGGCACGCGAACTCGCGGCGCTGGCGGACGAGCGCGGACTGCTGCTCTCCGTCTTCCAGAACCGCCGCTGGGACAACGACTTCCTGACCCTGCGCAAGCTGCTGGCCGAGGGCGAACTGGGCGACGTATGGCGCTTTGAGTCCCGATTCGAGCGCTGGCGCCCGCAACTCAAGGGCGGCTGGCGGGAGTCCGGCGACCCCGCAGAGATCGGAGGTCTCCTCTACGATCTCGGCAGCCACGTCGTCGACCAGGCCCTGGTCCTCTTCGGCCCCGCGACGTCCGTGTACGCCGAGTCGGACATCCGCCGCGCCGGAGCCGAGACGGACGACGACACGTTCATCGCCATCACCCACGCGAGCGGCGTCCGCTCCCACCTCTACTGCACCGCGACGACCGCCCAGCTCGGCCCCCGCTTCCGGGTGCTGGGTTCGCGGGCGGGCTATGTGAAGCACGGCCTGGACCCGCAGGAGGCGGCACTGAAGGACGGGCAGCGGCCCTCCACGACCGCCGACTGGGGCACGGAACCCGAGTCCCTCTGGGGCCGCGTCGGCTCCGGCGAGTCCCCGCTGACCGGCGGCGGCCGCCCCGAGCCGACCCTCCCCGGCGACTACCCCGCCTACTATGCGGCCGTGGCGAAGGCCCTGCTGGACGGCGGTCCCAACCCGGTGACCGCGCTGGAGGCGGCCGCCGCCCTCGACGTACTGGAGGCGGCCCGCCGTTCCGCCCGCGACCATGTGACGGTGACGCTGTGACACACAACCCCGAGCTGACCCCCAAGTTCCACCCCGAACTCACCCCGCCGCTGGAGGAGTTGGAGGCCCAGGAACGCCGCCTGGTCTTCCGCGAGTTCACCTACGACGACGCCTGGGCCCTGGGCTCCCTGCTGGTCGAGATGGCCCGCGAACGCCAGGCCCCGGTCGCCATCGACATCCACCGTGCCGGCCAGCAACTCTTCCACGCGGCCCTCCCCGGCTCCACCCCCGACAACGACGCCTGGATCAACCGCAAACGCCGGGTGGTCGAGCGTTACGGCTCAGCGTCCTACCTGGTAGGCGCCCGCTTCCGAGCCAAGGGCACCACCTTCGAGGACTCCTCCCGCCTCAACCCCGACGAGTACGCAGCCCACGGCGGCTCCTTCCCGATCACAGTGGAAGGCGCAGGCGTGATCGGTTCGGTAACGGTGAGCGGCCTGCCGCAGCTGCAGGACCACAAATTCGTAGTGGAAGCCCTGGAGCACTACTTGGAAAAGCAGTAGCTACAACGCCCTATAGGGGCGCGGGGAACTGCGCGAGAAACCACAGACGGCCCAATGCCGCCCTACCACCGCAGCCCCCCGCCCCTTAGGCGTCTTTAAACTCCTGCCTCTGCCGACCGAGCCCCTCAATCTCCAGCTCCACAACATCCCCAGAACGCAAATACGGCTTGGGCTCAGGCCGCCCCAGCGCCACCCCCGCCGGCGTCCCCGTATTGATCACGTCCCCGGGATAGAGCGTCATGAACTGACTGACGTACCGCACAACCTCCCCCACGGGAAAGATCTGCTCAGCCGTAGTCCCGTCCTGCTTCAACTCCCCATTGACCCACAGCTTCAGCGAAAGCCCCTGCGGATCCGCCACCTCGTCCGCCGTCACCAGCCACGGCCCCAGCGGATTGAACGTCTCGCAGTTCTTCCCCTTGTCCCACGTGCCGCCCCGCTCGATCTGGAACTCCCGCTCGGACACGTCATGCGACACCGCATACCCGGCGACATGAGCGAGCGCCTCCTCGGCCGAGTCCAGATACCGGGCCGTACGCCCGATGACGACCGCCAGCTCGACCTCCCAGTCGGTCTTCACGGACCGACGAGGAACCAGCACCGTGTCATGCGGCCCGACCACCGTGTCCGCGGCCTTGAAGAAGATCACCGGCTCGGGGGGCGGCTCGGCCCCCGTCTCGCGGGCGTGGTCGTGGTAGTTGAGCCCGATGCACACGATCTTGCCGATCCGCCCCACCGGCGGCCCGACCCGCAGCCCGGCCGCGTCCAGCTCGGGCAGTTCCCCGGCACCGGCGGCCGCCCGGATCCGGCCGAGCGCGGCGTCATCGGCGAGCAGTGGCCCGTCGATGTCCGGGACGAGGCCGGAGAGGTCCCGCAGGATCCCCTGGTCGTCGAGCAGCGCGGGCCGCTCGGATCCCGCCGTACCGACTCGCAGCAGCTTCATGTTCACAATCTCCCTCGATCGCGGGCGCCCGGCCGACGGCCACGGCCGGTGTGCGGCCCACACGCAGCCATCGGAGGACTGGTCGATCCTCCAAGGTCACCGACCGCTCCGCAAGACCCGGTTCACGGACTGGACCGGAGTGCGCCCCGCAGAAATCCAACTACGTTCCTACGCCCTGAAGTTGATATGTAAAGCTATGGCCATGAGCGCCGAGGAGATCGACACCAGCCGGCCGCACCCCGCGCGGATCTACGACTATCTGCTGGGCGGCAAGGACCACTACGAGGTGGACCAGGCCGCCGGTGACGCCCTCGCCGCCAAGGCGCCCGAGGTGCGGATCAGCGTGCAGGCCAACCGCGCGTTCCTGCAGCGTGCCGTCCGGTATGTCGTCGGCACCGGCGTCCGCCAGATCCTCGACATCGGCACCGGGCTGCCCACCTCGCCCAACGTGCACGAGATCGCCCACGAGGCGGCGTCCGACGTACGCGTCGCCTACATCGACAACGACCCGATCGTGAAGGCGCACGCCGACGCGCTGCTCAGCCGGTCCGGCGCGACCAGCATCGCGCTCGGCGACCTGCGCGACCCGCAGGCGATCATCGAGCACCCCGATGTGCGCCAGGTCATCGACTTCGACGAGCCGGTCGCGCTGCTCCTCGTCGCCATCCTCCACTTCATCACCGACGCGGAGAAGCCCGCGCAGATCGTCGCCACCCTGCGCGACGCGCTCCCGCCCGGCAGCTACCTGGTGCTCTCCCACGCGACCGGCGACCTCGCGGACCGCCGCGACGCCCAGGCCATCTACAACAACGCGACCGCCACCATGAACCTGCGCACCCGCGCCGAGGTCGAGCGGCTCTTCGACGGCTTCGAGCTGGTCGAGCCCGGCGTGACCCAGGTCCCGTTCTGGCGCCCGGACACCCCGCCGCCGGCCCGCGCCGCCGAGATCGGCTTCTACGGCGGCGTGGCCCGCAAAACCACCGGCTGACACCGGCTGCTGCTCAGCGGTACAGCGCCGCCCGCTCCACCGCACTCCAGGTCGTACTGGTCACCACATACAGCGCGGCGGCGAGCGGCACCACCGCCACCGTGATCAGCGTGAAGAAGGACATGAACGGCATGACCTTCCTCATCGCCCCCATCCCGGGGACCTGATCCCCGTCGGCCGCCGGTACGGGGGCGCCCGCGACGCCCGCGGCCATCATCCGCTTCGTCCGGCGGTAGTTGAACACCGCGACGGCGGCGACCAGCGCGAACAGCCCGACGTACACCAGCCCGGCCGCCCCGAACGCCCCGCCGTCAGCCAGAGCGTCCGCCCAGCGATGGCCGAGGGGCGCGGCCAGCAGCTCATGGCTGAGCAGTTCGTTCGCCTCACCGCCGATCGTCGGGTTGGAGAACAGGTGGTAGAGCAGAAAGAACGCGGGCAACTGGAACATCCCGGGCAGACACCCGGCCAGCGGTGACACCTTCTCCTCGGCATGCAGGTCCAGCACGGCCCGCTGGAGCCGCTCGGGGTTCTTCCCGTGCTTCTTCCGCAGCTCGGCGATCTTCGGCTGCAACTCCGTACGCGCCTTCTGCCCGCGCGCCGCCGCCCGGGACAGCGGATGCACCAGCAGCCGTACGAACGCGGTGAACAGGACGATCGCGGCGGCGGCCGCGGAGGCGTGGAAGAGCGGTTCGAGCAGCTGCGCCAGTTGCTCGACCAGGTTGGCGAAAACGGACATGGGTGAGCCCTCCGTGGGGTCTCGTCGTGCCGGATCAGGGATGGCGGCATGACGACCCGCGCGGGGTCACGGACGGAAAAGAAAGAAGGTGCGTGCCCTACGCGACGGTCGTCGGGAGGGCCCGTCCGGGCGCCCGGGGCCGGGTGCGCCCCCTGGCGTCAGGATCGCGTTGCGGCAGGAACGCCGTACGAAGGTCACGGTCGCGGATGGCCGTACGCACCCGGGTGGGCGGCACGGCGGGCGCGCAGCGCGAGACGAGGAGCGAGCAGGCGGCGAAGGCGGACCCGGCGGCGGCGGTCGCCGCGAGGGCGACGGTGGCCGAGAGGCTGCCCGTGTCGAGCAGCGCGACCTGGACGAGCAGAAGCAGCAGCATCAGGGCGGGACGCAGGCCGGTCCGACTGCTGCGGATCACTGCGACTCCCCCCTCTCGCTCACCTGCGCGCACTACTCAACCCGTATTACTGGTCTCGTTCGTTATACAGGATCCGTCTCGAGCGGCTGCAGCAGCCTCTTGGGCTTGAGCAGCGCCCGGCTGACCGGATCCGCCGGGTCCGGATCGAGTCCGGGTCCCGGCAACATTTCTACGTCCGGGAGGCGTACGACGGTTCCGCACACGGGACATTCGCCGTACGGGCCGAGTTCGGTACCGCATTCCGCATGCCGGAAGATGCGCAGCTGGGCCTCCCCGAAGTGCTCCCGGCCCCACAGCCCGAGCGAGCGCAGCGTGGGCCACAGCGCGATGCCGCGGTCGGTCGGGACGTACTCGTCGCGCGGCGGCGACTGCTGGTACCGGCGCTTGGCGAGGATCCCCTCGGCGGTGAGCGCCTGGAGGCGGGCGGCCAGGACGGCGCGCGGGATGCCGAGGTGGACGAGGAAGTCGTTGTAGCGCCGTACGCCGTAGAGCGCGTCGCGCACCACGAGCAGGGTCCAGCGCTCGCCGACGATCTCCAGCGCCCGGGCGATCGAGCACTCCTGTGTCACGTAGTCCTTGCCCAATGCCATGGCGTCCACTGTAACCAGTTTTCCGGCTGTTGGTTCATTGACTGAACCTTGGGTGTTACGGTACGGGGCATGCCCAGGTTCAGTGAACGAACTCCGACGATCCGGCCCGCCGCCCCGGCCGCTCCCCGTCCCGAGTCCGCGCCCCGCCCCACGGCCACCCTCGCCGTGACCAGCGCCGCCACCGCCGTGGCCCTCATGACGTACACCGCGCCGATGGTCACGCTCCCCGAGACCGCCGCCGCCCTGCACACCCCGCTCTCCGCCCAGGCCTGGCTGCTGAACGGCACCCCGCTAGGCCTCGCCGCCCTGCTGCTGGTCGCCGGCAGCCTCGCCGACGACTACGGCCGCCGCCGGATCTTCCTCGTCGGCACACTCGCCCTGGGCATCACCACGGCGCTGGGCGCTTTGACGAGTACGACCGTGCTGTTCACGCTGGCCCGCATCGCCCAGGGCGCGGCCAGCGCCGCCCTCCTCGCCAGCAGCCTCGGCCTGCTCGTGCACGCCTTCCCGACCCCACGCGGCAGGCTGCACGCGACCGGCGTGTGGGGCGCGTTCGTGAGCGGCGGCATCGCGCTGGGACCGCTGGTGGTCGGGGCGATGCCCAACTGGCGGGTGGCATACGGGGTGTTGGGCGCCGCGGCGCTGATCGTGGCCGCGCTCGGCATCCGTACGCTGGCGGAGTCGCGTGCCCCGAGAGGCGGGCGGCCCGACTTCGGAGGGGCGGTGACCTTCGGGCTGGCACTGGTCGCGCTGGTGGCGGCGCTGACGCTGGGGCGGGACGGCTGGCTGCGGGCGCCCGTGGGATTGCTGCTGGCCGCGTCCGCCGCACTGGTGGGGATCTTCGTGCTGGTGGAGCGCCGCGCGGCGACGCCGATGATCGACCTGGGCCTGCTGCGCCGCCCCCGCTTCCTCGGCTCCTCCGTCGGCGGCCTGTTCACCGGGCTCGCGGTGATCGGCCTGTTCAGCTTCCTGCCGGCGCTGCTCCAGCAGACGCTGGGCCTGTCCGCGATGGACACGGCGTGGCTGTTCCTGCTGTGGTCCGGGCTGTCGTTCGCAGTGGCCCTCCAGGCGAAGCGACTGGCGGGCCGCGTACCGCCACGCCTCCAACTGGCCCTCGGTTTCCTGCTCCACGCGGGCGGCGCGATGGCGATGCTGGGCGCGCTGGACTCCGGCTCCTGGGCCCGTCTGCTGCCCGGCCTGGTGATCGCGGGCGTCGGCAGCGGCCTCCTGAACGCCGCGCTGCCGCTGCTCTCGGTGGAGTCCGTACCGGCCGAGCGGGCGGCGATGGGGTCGGGGGCACAGCAGACGTTCCGCTACATCGGCTCGTGCGCGGGCGTCGCGCTGACCATCGCGCTGGCGACATCGTCGGGGAGCCTGGCGCGCGGCGCGGATGTCGCGATGGTCGTGTCGGCGGGGCTCGCGGTGGTCGCGGCGGTGGGGGTGGGGGTGCTTCGGGAGAGGACGTGAGGGGCGGCCGGGAAGGTGCGGACGTGCGTACGGCGCCGGTCCGAGGGAACGGATGTCTAGATCCACGCCTACCGAAAGGACGAGCCCCGTTGACTGAATGGCAGTTGACCCAGACCTTCCGCAGCAGCTCCGGGGACGTCCGCTGGGACAGCCTCGGACCACCCGGCCAGGACCCGGTCGTGCTCCTCCACGGCACCCCCTTCTCCTCGTACGTCTGGCGCGCCGTCGCCCGCGTACTCGCCCGCCGGCACCAGGTGTTCGTATGGGACATGCCCGGTTACGGGGAATCGGAGATGTTCGCCGGCCAGGACGTGTCCCTGGCCGCCCAGGGCCGGGTCTTCACCGACCTCCTGGCGCACTGGGGCCTGACGGAGCCAACGGCGGAACCCCTGGTGGTAGCCCATGACTTCGGCGGCGCCGTCTCCCTGCGGGCCCACCTGCTGCACGGCGCCCGCTACCGTGCGCTCGCCCTGGTCGACCCGGTCGCGCTGGCGCCCTGGGGTTCCCCGTCCTTCCGGCTGCTCGGCGAACACGCCGAGGTCTTCGAGCAGTTGCCGCCCGCGCTGCACCGCGCCCTGGTGCGCGAGTACGTGAACTCGGCCAGCAGCCCCGGCCTGCACCCGGCCACCCTCGACCGCCTCGTCCGGCCCTGGCTCGGCGACCCCGGCCAGGCGGCCTTCTACCGGCAGATCGCCCAGGCCGACCAACTCCACACCGACGAGGTCCAGCACCGGTACACCGAGATCGACATCCCGACCCTGATCTGCTGGGGCCAGGACGACACCTGGATCCCCCCGGCAAAGGGCCAGGAACTCACCGCCCTCATCCCAGGCGCACGGCTGGAGCCCATCGCCGGCGCGGGTCACCTGGTACAGGAAGACGCCCCCGCGGAACTCACGGCGGCCCTGCTCCTCCATCTCCAGGCGCCCCTTTAGGGGCGCGGGGAACTGCGCGACCAGCCACAACGGCGCCGCAGCCAACCGACGACCCATCCCGGCACTGACAGCGGACCGTCAGCGCGGCCGCATAGACAGCAGCTTCCCCCACACCACCAGCCGGTACTTCGACGTGTACTCGGGAGTGCAGGTGGTGAGGGTGAGGTAATAGCCGGGGTCGGTATAGCCATGGCCGGGCCGAACCGTGCTGCTCGGCACGGGCCGGATGACACCGGTGTCCCGCGCGGAGGTCTGCGCAAGGATCCGGTCGACGGCGTACGTATAGACCGCGTCCTCCGTCTCCACCTGAACCTCGTCCCCCCGGCCGAGCCGGTTGACGTACCGGAAGGGCTCGCCGTGAGTGTTGCGGTGCCCGGCGAGCGCGAAGTTCCCGGCCCGGCCCGGCTGTTGGGTGCCGGAGTAGTGGCCGACGTACCCCTTGTTGAGGACGTTCTGCTTGCTGGTGCCCTCGGCGACGGGGACGCGGAGGTGGAGGCGGGGGATGGTGAGGATGGCGTAGGCCTGGGACCAGTCCGGACCGGCGGACGTGGCACGTCGTGCGGCGGGCTGCCGCGGGGGCACGTCGGTCTCCTCGGGCGCGGCTGACGACGTACCGGATGTACCGGAATCGTCCGGAGCGCCCCCGCCCTCCGGCACCCCCCACTCTCGCTCCAGCGCCTCCACCTTCCGCTCGGCGCCGACCTTGGCCTGCCGGTTGGTCCACCACAGCTGATGAACGACCAGCAGCAGGAGTACGACGCCCACGGTGACGAGGACCTCGCCGCCCGCCCACACTCCGCGCCGCAGCAGCACACGCCGTCGCCGGCTGCTGTGCTGCACGACGAGAACCCGCATCATCGGTGACCTCCTTCGCCGGGGCCGCCCGCACGATAAGGGCCGGGGCGCGAGGTCTCCAGACGTATGCGCGTCCGGTACCCCGAACACTTCCTCCACAGGTTTGAGAAAGGGCTGTCGGAACCCTCGACAACCCCACGCGCCACACCTGATGCTTCCTGTCGGCATGCACGGGACAAGCCACGACGCCGGTTCGACGACGACCGGCCGTTGAGCGAAGCGGAGAAGTCATGATCCGACGCAGAACTCTGCTGGCGGCGACAGGCGGCGCACTCGTCGGCAGCGCCCTGGCGACCGGCACCGCCCACGCGGACGCCACCATCGCGGTCAACCCCGGTACCAGCTACGGCACTTGGGAGGGCTGGGGCACCTCGCTCGCCTGGTGGGCCAACGTCTTCGGCGCCCGGGACGACTTCGCCGACCTCTTCTTCACTACCAAGTCCGTGACCTACAACGGCACTTCGCTCCCCGGCCTGGGCCTCAACATCGCCCGCTACAACCTCGGCGCGTGCAGCTGGAACAGCGTCGGCGGCGAGTCGATGGTGAAGTCGCCCAACATCCCCGCCTTCAAGCAGATCGAGGGCTTCTGGCAGGACTGGAACAACGAGAACCCCACGTCCTCCGCCTGGGACTGGACGGCGGACGCCAACCAGCGCGCGATGCTGGTGAAGGCGACGCAGCGGGGTGCGGTGAGCGAGCTGTTCGCCAACTCCCCGATGTGGTGGATGTGCAAGAACCACAACCCGTCGGGAGCAGCGGGCGGCGCCAACAACCTCCAGACCTGGAACTACCGTCAGCACGCCTCACACCTGGCGGCCACAGCCCTGTACGCCCGCAACAACTGGGGCGTGAACTTCGCGACGGTCGACCCCTTCAACGAGCCCGCCTCCACCTGGTGGACCGACACCGGCACCCAGGAGGGCTGCCACATGGACCCGGCGGTCCAGGCGGCCGTACTCCCGCACATGCGCAGCGAACTCGACGCGCGCGGCCTGACGGGCATCAGGATCTCCGCCTCCGACGAGACCAACTACGACACGGCCCGCTCGACCTGGTCCTCCTTCAACTCATCCACCAGGGCCTTGGTGAGCCAGGTCAACGTCCACGGCTACCAGGGCTCCGGCGGCCGCCGGGACCTCCTCTACACGGACGTCGTCACGACCTCCCGCAAGAAGCTGTGGAACTCCGAGACCGGCGACAGCGACGGAACCGGCCTGACCATGGCCTCGAACCTCTGCTACGACTTCCGCTGGCTGCACCCGACGGCCTGGTGCTACTGGCAGGTCATGGACCCGAGCACCGGCTGGGCGATGATCGCGTACGACGCGAACACGCTCCAGCCGACCACCATCCAGACGAAGTACTACGTCATGGCCCAGTTCAGCCGCCACATCCGCCCCGGCATGACGATCCTCGACACCGGCGTGAGCTACGCGACAGCGGCATACGACGCGTCCGCGCGCCGCCTGGTGATCGTCGCGGTGAACACGTCCTCGTCCGCCCAGACCCTCACCTTCGACCTCTCCCGCTTCTCCACGGTCTCGGGCGGCTCCGGCGGTCTGGTCCCCCGCTGGAACACGGCCACCGCAGGCAGCGACCGCTACCGCGCCTACTCGGACACCAGGCTGAGCGGCAAGTCGGTGAGCGTGCCGTTCGCGGGGGGTGCGGTGCAGACGTTGCAGGTGGATGGGGTGACTTTGTAGCGAGGCCCGGGCGCTCCTCCGGGACGGGATGACCGAGGGGGGGCTATGGGCGGGCGGCGGCTGCGAGGGGAATGTCGGCGGGGCGGAGCGGGGGGGCCGTCGCGCCCCGCTCCCCACTGATCACTGATCGCTGATCTCCGATCGCCGCCCCCCTGCCACCGCGTGGCCCAACACCCTCGCCACCACCCGGGCCAAGTGGCGGCCCGCGGTACACCGTCCGGTGGCTTATGACTGCCACCGCGTTAGTCATATAACCCGTTTTCCTATGAATTCCACTATCCAGCCCTTGGTGCTGACCAGCCGTCACAAGGCCCTGAACCAAGTCGAGGAGAGTGGATCACATGACGACATCGCCACGCTGGCGATCTGTCCTGGCCTCAGCCGCCACAGCCGCCGCACTCACCGCAGCCACCCTGGCGACCGCGGCGCCAGCCAACGCCGAAGCCCAGACCCCGCACCCGCCCCACCCGGCGAAGCCCGCGTACCCGGCCAAGCCTGTCCACCCGGCGAAGCCGGACCATCCGGCTAAGCCCGTCCACCCAGCGAAGCCCGCTTACCCGGCGAAGCCCGACCACCCTGCCAAGCCCGCTTACCCGGCGAAGCCGGTCCACCCGGCCAAGCCCGCATACCCGGTGAAGCCCGACCACCCTGCCAAGCCCGCATACCCGGTGAAGCCCGACCATCCGGCTAAACCCGTCCACCCCGCCAAGCCCGCATACCCAGCGAAGCCGGTCCACCCGGCCAAGCCCGCATACCCGGCTCACCCCGCGAAGCCGGCCCACCCGGAACACCCCGCAAAACCTGCCTACCCGGCCCACCCCTCCAAGCCGGAGCACCCGACGAAACCGGCGTACCCGGCCCACCCCAGCAAGCCCGACCACCCAGCAAAGCCTGCTTACCCCGAACACCCGGCCAAGCCCGCTTACCCAGCTCACCCGGCAAAGCCCGCCTACCCCCAACACCCCGCCAAGCCGGCACATCCCACGAAGCCTGACCACCCAGCTCACCCGGCAAAGCCCGCTTACCCGGAACACCCGACCAAGCCCGCCTACCCCACAAAGCCCGCCCACCCGGAGCACCCGGCGAAGCCGGCCTACCCGGAACACCCGACCAAGCCCGCTTATCCAGAGCACCCCACCAAGCCGGCCCATCCGGAGCACCCCACGAAGCCCGCGTACCCGGAGCACCCCTCCAAGCCGGAACACCCCACGAAACCGGCCTACCCGGAGCACCCCTCCAAGCCGGCGCACCCGGAACACCCAACCAAGCCGTCCCACCCGACGCACCCCACAAAGCCCTCCCACCCCACGAAGCCCGACCACCCCACGAAGCCGGAACACCCGCACCACGCGAAGTCGGAGCACGGGCAGGAGCACGACTGACCACCGTCCCGACGCCAGTGACAACGACACCAGTGACAACCAGGCCTGCACCTGCCCACCCGGCGGCCACGACCACGAGCCACCGGCACCCGCACCCAGCCCTCAGCCACCAGCACCAAGCCCCCCGCACCCGGCCAGAGCGCACCCGCAGCCGATGTCACTGACCGCCCGCAGTGCCGGGCCCGGACCCCCGGGCCCGGCGCTGGCCTGCCCATAGCTCACCTTCGTCACCGACCGGCGCTACGGTGTCCCCCATGCGCCCCGACACGCCTGCCGAAAACGTCGACCACGCCGCCGAAGCGGCCCGCCTCGAGCGGACCGCCGGCCTGTACCCCGAGGACGCCGAGGCCCTGCTCCTGCAGGCCGCGGCCCATCTGGAACTGTCCGGCGACCGCCCCGCCGCGACGACGCTCTACGACCGCCTGCTGTCCTCGTCCGCCGGGCTGGAAAACCCGTACCTGGTACGAGCACTCAAGGCATCGAACCTCTGGGAGTACGGCCACGAGGCCGAAGCCAGGGCCATCATCGAGGGAGTCCGCACGGCATCCCCCCGCGACCCGGCCCCCTGGGTGATCGTCGCGGAGGCCCTGGAATCACACGACGAGCTGGAGCAGGCGCAGGAGACGTTCACTCAGGGCGTACGGCTCCTCCTCACGGACGTACCGGAGCCCCCGTACGCCACACACCCCCTCCTCTTCGGCCGCCACCGCGTACGCCGCATGCTGGGCGCAGGCCACGACGAGTGGGACGCCCTCGCGGACACCGTCAACGCCTCCCCGGTGTCCCTGGACGAACTCCACGACCCCAAGCGCCTGTGGTCCCTGGGCTCGGACAACCCGGCAGAACTGCGCGCAGAAATCTCAAGGTTGCAGGCGGAACTAGGCACGTACAGGGCGGCACTGTCCCGCCCCTTCCCGGTGGCCGTACTCCACTGGCCGGCGACCGAACTGGCGGAACTGACCGCCGCCTACCCCACCCTGGCCACGGAGTACCCCTCCCACGAGGAGCACCTGGCGACGATAGAGGCCTCCCTCCGAGAACTCGCCTCCTCAGGCACCCCGAACCTGGGAATCGTCACGGGAACAGTCCCGTCGTACGAGGCCTTCGCCGCATCGGAAGGCGCATCCCCCGCAGACCCAACGCTCCTCCCCCAGTACGCGACCACACTCGCAGCCCGGGGCCGCGCGGTGGAGTGGCCACCGCAGGGCGGAGTCTGCTGGTGCGGCTCAGGTCAGACGTACGGGGACTGCCACGGGTCGTAGCCCCGGCACCGCACGCCGTCGCCCGCCCAAACCAGCAGGGGCGTGATCACCGGCCAGACGGTGATCACCCCACTGCGTCTGATCCCTCCAGGCGGGCAAAGCCGAGGATGTCGGGGACCGCTTCACGCAGGCTCCCGAAGTGACGGTGCACGCCGACCACCGCAACCTCAGCGTTGACCCCCCACACGGTCATCCCGGCCCGCAGCCCTGCCTCGACTCCGGAGGGAGCGTCCTCAACGACCAGGCAGTCCTCGGGCCTGGCACCAAGCTGCTCCGCGGCCAGCAGATAGGGCACGGGCGACGGCTTGCCCTCCTCCACCGCGGCGGCATCGACAATGACACGCGGGACCGGCAGCCCCGTCCGGGCAAACCGCCCGCGCACCCGATGCTCATAGTTCGAGGTCACCAACGCCCACGACCCCACCGGCAGGGCGTCCAGCAGCTCAGACGCCCCGTCGAAGGCCGCATAGACACCGGACCGAACGTCCTCGTCCTCCAGCTCATGCAACACAGCCAGACACTCCGCCGGATCCTGCTCCGGAGCCACCTGCACGAACGTCTCCATCGGCCGCGTCCGCAACGCCACCCGATAAACCTCATCCGCGTCCAGCCGATACCGCCCCGCCCACATCCCCCAGACCCGCCGTTGATTCTCCAAGGCGTCGATCAACGTACCGTCGACATCAAAGAGGACGTACTTCCTGGGACTGGACTGCACAAATTCACTGGTCACGCCATGATCATGCCAGGACCCCCTGAAGACCACTTACGGACCGTCCCGCCCCCACCCCCGCACCGATCGCCGCCAATCCGCCCGGCGTGCAGGCGAGACGCAACCGCGCCCCCAAACCCCGGCCCACACCCCACCAACCCCACCCCCAACCTCCCTCGGCCACCCGCCTCTCCGGGCCGCCCGCTCGCTTCCAACCCGTGCTGGAGCGGCCCGTGTCCAGGGTGGCCCGAAGGGCCATCAGCGCAGCCGACGCGAAGCGCCCTTGATACGGGCCGCGGAAGCACGACACTGACCAAGAAGCGGGCGGCCCAACGGTGCCTATGAACTCCGGCAAGGCAAACACCGGCACTGCACCCCAACGAGCACGGCTCCTGCACCTGGGCGGCTCATCACCACTGCGGCCAGAAAGATCGAGCAGAGTGCGCCGACCCTTCCATGACACCCCAACACCATTGGAAGATATGGAACTTATCCCCCCACTTAAGAGTTCAACCTCCCCCTATGTCCCACCTTTGCAGTACGGTCACATCTACCGTCTGAGCTGAGGGGCTGCTGTTTCGGAACGGGCCCTGACCTGTGCATTTTGAGGAACCGATGCCCTACGAGCCCGGCACCGTCTGGCAGTACGACGTCCCCACGACCGGCAGCACGCATCTGCCGCCAGACGCCGGCTACGGCAGAGCCCTGACTAACCAGGGTTACGGCTTCGAGGTCGCCGTAGCGGACCTGATCGACAACTCGATCGACGCGGGCGCAGACAAGATCGTGGTGCACTTCCTGCGTGACGCCAAGCGGATCCTGACCCTCCTGATCATCGACAACGGCAAGGGAATGGACGAGGCCGGACTCGATGACGCGATGACGGTCGGGAGGCGCCGCACCTACGGCGAACACGCCCTCGGCATGTACGGCACCGGCTTGAAGGCCGCATCACTCTCGCACGCTTCGTCCCTGACCGTGGTCAGCCGCACCAAGCGCAGCCGCGCCACCGGCCGCCGCCTAACCGCCGAGGGCATCGAGGACAGCTTCCGCTGCGACACCGTCGACCCTCGCTACGCACAGGACCTCGTCGACCGGTACGACGGCATCATCGAGTGGCACGGCACGGTCGTACGGTGGGACCAGGTACGCGCCTTCGAAACCGTGACACCCGGGCAGAGCGACCAGTACCTGTCGCAGGCGATCGCCCGCCTGGAGACACACCTCGGCCTCTACTTGCACCGCTTTCTGCAGCGCGGTCTCCAACTGGACATCGCCGTATGGGACGTGAGCAGCAGCGCGAACGAACTCGGCGAAGAGGTGGACCACATCGCCGTAGAGGCGCTGAATCCCTTCGGATACAAGGTGCCTGGAAGAAAGGGATACCCGCGGCAGTTCACCGCGCCCGTGGAGGGCATCGGGGACATGCGCCTGACCGCCCACATCTGGCCGGCCAAGTCGAAGCAGGCGGGCTTCCGGCAGATCGGTGCGCTCGCGGAGCGTCAGGGCTTCTACTTCTACCGGAACGACCGCCTCGTCCAGGCGGGAGGCTGGAACGGCCTGCGCAATCCCGAAGGACACCTCGTACTGGCCCGGGTGGCCGTGGATCTCCCCTCGCACGAGAACAGCGTCCTGAGCCTCGACGTGAAGAAGGAAAGGGTCACGGTCACCCCGGCCTTCACTCTCGGTGTGGACAAGGCGGTGGATTCCGAGGGCAATACCTTCCATCAGTACCTCGGTGACGCCGAGGCTGCCTACCGGGACGGCTCAAGGCGCACCGAGATCGTCCGTAAGCCGGTCACTCCTCCCGGCAAGGGGATCGACCCGAAGGTGAAGCGGATCATCAAGGAGGAACTGCCGGAAAAGGGAGGCGAGGAACCGATCACGTTCAGCTGGGCAGCACTTCCCCGCGACCGCTTCTTCGACCTGGACCGCGAGAACAATGCCGTCATCCTCAACAAGGACTTCCGCGAGGACTTCAACGACGGCAAACGCGGCGGCGCGAACGACGCTCCGGTCACAAAAACCTTGCTGTACCTGCTGCTTGAGGACTGCTTCGGGCTTGGACGCTGGGAACGAAGCCGCCAGGACCGCGTGGACTACTGGAACACCATCCTTCTGGCTTCCGCGGAAGCACATCGCGCACGGCGCACACAGGCGTTCTGACCGCCGTGCTGCACTTTTCCTGGCCCCCCAACCGACCGCTGATTGAGGCCTGCACATGAGCCCCACCCCAGCCAACGTTCTCCTGGACATCCATGCTTCCGCGCTCGCAGGCATGACCAGCAGTCCCAAGCATTTCGAACGCTGGGCCGCGCTGGCCGCCGACGAGGACCATCCGGACGCCGATCTCAGCGAAGAGCGCTTCCACGAGAGCCTAGTCAGCGCGGACGAGGCACTGACAGCCCTCTGGAGCCGCCATCTCACGGCATGGGACTTCGCGGAAGAACCTCATTGGGCATTGGGAACCCCCGCCCGCACCGACGAACGACGGGCAGTCGTCTACGACCGGCTCAGATTCGGCAGCGATCTGCGGAAGGCGCTGGACCATGCCGTTCCCGTCGCGAAGCTTCCCGGTCCCACGGTGATCGACCGCGACTTCACCCCCTGGTACACCCCGGAGCGCACAGCAGCCCGGTCCTTCTACTGGAAGTCGTATGAGGGGAAGCTCCGCGCCAAGGGCTGGTCCGAAGCGGCGATAGCCGGTCTGGACGAGGCGAGCCGAGCGGTCGTCGCACGCCTCACCGATCCCGAACAACCCGCGACCCGGCAGGCGAAGGGCCTGGTCGTGGGATACGTCCAGTCGGGCAAGACTGCGAACTTCACCGGAGTCACCGCCAAAGCGATCGATGCCGGCTACCGCCTCGTCATCGTCCTCGGCGGCACCCTCAACCTCCTGCGAGCACAGACGCAACGCCGCCTCGACATGGAGCTGCTTGGCCAGGAGAACATCCTGCGGGGAGCCGACATCAACGACCTGGACTCCCTCGTCGGCGTCGACTACGTCAGCGACGACGACGCTGAGTGGCCCCACTTCGTCCAGCACGGCGGGCGTCCCTCCGTCCTGGGCGCCTTCGACATCGAGCGCCTGACGACCCGGGACAAGGACTACAAAAGCCTGGCTCAGGGCATCCGGGCCCTGGAATTCGAGAAGCGCGAACCCACTCGCCCCCTGCACGACCCGGCGAACCTCCATCACGCTGCAGCCCGCGTTCTCGTGGTGAAAAAGAACAAGTCCGTCCTCACCAAGCTCGTCAAAGACCTCAAGCAGATCCACGGCCTGCTCGGCGAACTCCCCGCCCTGATCATCGATGACGAGTCCGACCAGGCTTCCGTGAACACCCTGGACCCGAAGAAGTGGGAGGCCGGCACCACTGACCGAACCGCGATCAACGGTCTGATCTCCCAGCTGCTCAAGCTCCTGCCGCGGGCACAGTACGTGGGCTACACGGCGACGCCCTTTGCCAACGTCTTCGTTGACCCCGGTGACGACGAGGACATCTTCCCGAGCGATTTCCTGATCTCTCTTCCTCGACCGACCGGATACATGGGCATTCAGGACTTCCACGATCTGGACTCTCCGGTAGCGGAAGACGAGCGGACATTCGCAAACTCGCAAGAGAAGGCGCACGTCCGGGGTATCTACGAGTCGACTGGTGATCGCCTCCAGGAGGCTATGGACGCCTTCGTGCTGTCTGGTGCCCTCAAGCTCTACCGGGCCGATCACGGCGTTCCAGAAGACCCATTCCGACACCACACGATGCTGGTCCATCAGTCCGTACGCAAGGACGACCACGCCGAGCTCGCGTTGCGCATCAACTCCATGTGGCACCAGGCGGGATATAGCTCCTCGGCTGGCCATGAGCGCCTAGCCTCTCTTTGGGCGGCAGACTTCATCCCGGTGAGCGAGGCACGTGCGTCTGACCTCCCCGCGCCCGCAGCTTACGAAGAACTGCTCCCATACGTCAGCGAGGCACGGCGACGCATCGGTTCAAACGGCCAGCCGGTCATCGTCGTAAACGGCGACAGCGATACCTACTTCGATCAGCTCGACCTCGACTTTGACAGGACCCCGCGCGTCTGGAAGATCCTGGTCGGAGGTACAAAGCTGTCGCGTGGCTTCACTGTGGAAGGCCTGACCATCACCTATTACCGGCGTACCACTCAGCAGGCGGACACGCTGATGCAGATGGGGCGTTGGTTCGGGTTCAGGCCCGGATACCGGGACCTGGTCAGGCTCTATATCGGGCGGGAAGAGCCCTTCAGGCGCGACAAGGCTGCGGACCTGTACGAGGCGTACGAAGCGATCTGCCGGGACGAGGAAACCTTCCGAGAGCAGCTGGCCCAGTATGCCGTGGTGGTCGATGGACAGCCCCAGCTGACGCCAATGGAGGTGCCCCCTCTTGTCGCACAGCACCTGCCCTGGGTGAGGCCGTCCGCACGCAACAAGATGTTCAACGCGGAACTCGTGGAGATCCGGTCCCCTGGACGTCCCATCGAGCCCGCCTCGTACCCGCTGAACAACAGCGCGGCCCACAAGCGGAACACGGAACGCTGGCGGCCACTGCTGGACAGACTCGGCACCAAGCCGGTGTCGTTCACCAATCCGCCGGACAACTCCAGCTCACTGACGCGCACCTTCGAAGCACTCACCGGGATCATTGCTCACGAGGATCTCCTGAGCGTGCTGTCCCAGCTTGAGTGGGAGCGTCCAAGCTACTTCGACCCCCACCTGACCTATCTGAGGCAGCTTGACGGCTCGCTGGCGAAGGTGGACAACTGGCTGCTCGTCTCGCCCCGGCTGGCCTCAAACAAGCGTGTCGAAGCTGGCATCCTCGGCTCCACACCGCTTTCCCTGGTCCGACGCAAGCGGCAGGCCGGCAAGACCTCCTTCGGCCGCATCGCCAGCGTCGAACACCGCATGGCCGCACAGCGCCTCATCGACAACGCGGCAGCACCGCTCGCTCTCCACCCGGATCAGAACGCCGGAGTCGGCCCCACAACCGGAGTCATCCTTCTGTATCCCGTCGTCGACGGCGACAGCCACAGCGACGTCCACGCTGTCGTACGCAACGGATCGGCCGACCCCTCAAAGATCGTGATGGCCTTCACCCTGATCCCGCCGACCTCAGCCATGAGCGGGGACCGCCGTCTGGTGCGATTCCGCGCGAAGGACTCCCGACACTTCAACGACGCTACGATTCCGGTTAGTTGAACTGAGGGGGATCCACTTGCTGCCCATCGACATCCATGCCGCACAGAACATCCGCCTGGCGGACGAGCTGCGACTCGACGCCGAGCTCCAGGCAGTGCACGCGGAACTCAGCAGCATGGATCCCGCAGGGGAACGGTTCGCGACAGTGCTCCGGAACACGATCGATCAATTGCTGAACGGAGAGGTCACAGGCCGTTACGCCTGGGAATCCCTGTACAAGACAGAGCGGACCCACGCGGGAACTCTTGTAGAGATCAATCTGCAGCGAGAGTTCAAGTTCGAAGACGGCAGGGCGATGGACTACCGGATCGCCAACATCGAGGTGGACTGCAAGTACTCGCAGAGCTTCGGCGGCTGGATGATCCCACCCGAGGCCAGGGGTCATCTCTGCCTGCTGGTGTGGGCAAACGACCAGGAGAGCCGCTGGAGCGCCGGCCTCTTCCGGGTCAAGGAAGAGTGGCTGAACCAGGGAAGCAACCGCGACGCCAAGCTCACGATAAAGGCCATACACCGGGACAAGATCCACTGGCTCTGGCGCGATGCGGCACTCCCGGAGAACGTACTCCTCCACATGGACCCATCCGATCGCGACGCGGTCTTCGCACCGCAGTCCGGTCAGCAGCGCCTCAACGAGCTGTTCCGGCGCGTCCAGAAACGGCGCATCAGCCGTAACGTGGTGCGGACTGTGGCGCAGCAGAAGGACTACATGAAACGAGTTCGCGGCAATGGTGGATGCAGGTCAGCGTTGCAGCCCGAGGGGATCATCATCATGGGCGACTACGACAGCCACAAGCGCATAGCCGCCCAACTAGGGCTACCAATCCCCCAAGAAGGAGAGTTCGTTGCCGCGCGTGTCGTTGAAGTGCAAGCGTCGGAGCTCGATCGCCCCACCGCGTTCCTCAACGGGCATTACTGGGCATGCGCAAGAGAGCGGGACGCCCCCCACCCAGCCCCACCCCTTCCATCACACACCAGGCAGTAGATGAATTTCTACAAACACTATCGAGAGACATCATTTCACTCAGCGAGGATGTCACTAGCCAATTCCCGGTAGTCCCTGAGGCGCCCGGTTTTTATCATTGCATTCAGATGTTCTTGCTGCGACTTCTCACCCTTTTTCAATGACAGCGGCGTGTACTCACCCACTGCTTCCCTCAAGAGTTCATAAGCGACATGGTAGACGGCGTCAATCTCACCCATTCCTTGCGTCAATGCGCTCAACCTGCTCGGCAGCGGCTCAGCCGTTACCGCGACCAGGTGGGGTGCTCTACCACGACGTGACTTAATGAGCGAGTTGAACTCGTGACGGACATTTTGCGCACGGTCGGATCTGATTGTCCACTTGCAGGAAACGACCGCCCGCAACACTTCCCCGTATCGGCCCGGAACACCTACAGTGACGTCCGGATCGATCAGGTAGTCACCCGCAATGAGATCCGTCAAGTCGGGGTACTCTTCAGCAGCTTCCTTCAACTCCTGGATATGCGCATACTGCCAGAAGTTCCAGATCTTACTATTCCTGGAAACCTGCCATTTTCCGGACTTGGGATCGCTTCCGAAACACTCAGCCAAGTGCTTCTGGACGCTCACCTCCAAGAGTTTCCCAAGGCTCTCGTCGTCGTCTTCGGTTTCTTTTGCGATCTGCAGTCGATCGAAGATGTGGCCGGCGATCCCAAGGCTCGCCCTCTGCGAGCCGTCCGCGATATTCGGAGCAGTGCCCCTTCCGAGCGTCTTCTCCACCAAAATCTGGTTCCCCTTCGTCGTCGGCTTCCACGCAAACAGCTCAGGGAGCCACGAGGGCACCGTCGCGAGAGCGGGCTTCACCCCCAGGCCGCTCTCTGCATCACTTGCTGGCATTGGCATAGGGTGCTCCTGATCGCTGACCAAATCTCAGTACACGCGCAGGTTCAGAGCTTACTGATCTACGTCCAGGAGGGCAGAGGTGTCTGACAACTGGAGTCCTCCTCAAGGATCTTGGGCCTCCTCCGCAGCCCGCCGACGCAACATGCAGGCCATCCGGAATAGGGACACCAAGCCGGAGTGGCTCATCCGAAGGCTCGTCCACGCCCAAGGTCTGCGCTACCGAGTCGCCGCCAAGCCGCTTCCGGGCCTTCGCCGGACTGCGGACATGGTCTTCGGTCCGGCGAAGGTGGCTGTCTTCATTGACGGCTGCTACTGGCACGGATGCCCTGAACACTACGTACCGCCGAAGACCAACCCGGGCTACTGGTCCGACAAGGTTGCCCGGAACATGGCCCGCGACCGGGACACCGACCAGCGCCTCGAAGAGGCTGGCTGGACGGTGCTCCGGTTCTGGGAACATGAGCCCTCTGAAGACTGCGCCGCACGCATTGCGGCCGAGGTCGAGAAGCGCCGCAGCGTAGTCCGGAAGGCGAAGCCGAACAGCTAGTTCTTCTTCTGATCGCGCTCCCGTGCCGCCTTCAGCACGTCGATGATCGATTCACCGATGGCCTGCGCGACCGGCGGCGGGAAGGCGTTTCCGACCTGCCGGTACTGGGCTGTCTTACCCCCGCTGAAGTCCCAGGCCGTCGGGAAGCCTTGAATGATCGCGGCCTGCCTCACCGTAAGCATGGGCCCCTCTTCGCCGAACAGATCCCTGTTTTCGGTGCCCGTCGGCTTACCGTCCACGGGCGCGTTGGCCACGCCCATGCCCGAGACCCCTAGCGCTCGCCACGCCTTCTTGGCTCTGCTGGGACCAAGATCGGCACCACCGTGCTTCTTGGACCCACCGACGAGTGTGGGCGCAACGTCCTTGTCCGCATCCCGCTTCCAGTCATCGAAGACCTTCCGCGCCTTGGCAGCACGTGGCCCGTTCCTAAACACCCGGATGCGCTCCAGCATTGTCTCCTCCAGCGCCTTGAAGACCGAGACTCTCTCAGCACTGGGCGCGGGAGCTTCGTACTTCAGATCCTTGAGGACGTCCCTCCGGAAGGCGACAAGGATCGAGCGGGGCCGGAGCTGCGGAACGCCGAATTTCTCCGCCTCAAATACCTCCCACCCCACGACCTCATAACCAGGCAGCCCGTCGTCGCTTGGCTCCATCTCCTCGAGCTGGGCCTGAATCCGGGACCTGTAGTCGTCGAACTTGGCGTCCATGAGGCCGCGAACGTTCTCGATCATCACGGCTCGGGGACGGATCTGCTCGGCCAGAGCCAAGATGCGGGGAAAGAGGTCACGCTCATCGTCTTCACCGAGCTGCTTGCCAGCGTGGGAGAACGGTGGGCACGGTACGCCGCCGGCTAGGAGGTCAACCTCACCTCGGCGGTAGAGTCTGGCGCTCTTCTTCAGGTCACGCTCAGGCTCAAACTCCAGCACGTCTTGGCAGAGAACGTCGCAGTTGTCCCGCTCCCAGTCCCACTTCGGGTGCACCTCGATGTTCTCGCGCAATGTGGCCGCGGCATACTTGTCGATTTCGACCAAGGCCAGGTGCCCGAAGCCAGCCTGATGCAGCCCGATGGCCTGCCCGCCGGCTCCGGCGCAGATCTCGATCGACGTGAACTCAGGCTCACGCACCTCAGTAGTGACCTGCTCCGATTCCTTCGTGTGGGTCATGCCCCCTCCTTACAGCCGTACAGCGGCAGACACATCTTGCAATCCACCATCACTGAGGGTGACAGACCCCACTGACAACGAGACCTCACCAAGTTTGCAGTACGCCCCGCGGTTCGCTGAACGCACCCTCCGATGCGCCGAACACTCATACGATATTGCGCATGCGGATACCTGCCTGGACCGAGGACGAACTTGTACTGGCCGGAGCTCTCGTCGTGAAGAACGGCTGGCGTGAGTTGCGGACCAACGACCGGGAGGTCCAAGAGCTGTCGGAGCTGATCCGTTCGCTTCCGATCCACACTCCGGAGGAACGTGCCCTTCCCGGATTCCGGTCCCCCGACAGCGTCAGCCGCAAGACCACCGACTTCATGACGAACCACAAGCTGTACACCGGCAAGGCCACCCGATGCGGCAAGCCCACGCTTCTCATGATCGAGGCCTTCACGGAGCGCGAGGCCGAGATGCTTCAAGCAGCCCAGGCCCTTGAATACGGCATCGGCTCGGGCCATCTGCAGCTCATTGCCCCACAGCCAGACGAAGTCGACGACTCTGGAGCCACGGCCATCGAGGGCCGGCTCCTCGCCCGCTGGGCGCTTGCCCGCGAGCGAGACCCGAAGCTCCGCAAGCTCAAGATCGAGCAAGTACGTCGCCTCAGGGGCGCGCTGCGCTGTGAGGTTTGCGACTTCGATTTTGCCCGCACCTACGGAGACCTGGGCGAGGGCTATATCGAAGTGCACCACGTCACTCCCCTTTGCATCTCCGGAGCCCGGGAGACCAAGCTCGACGACCTTGCGTGCCTGTGCGCCAACTGCCACCGCATGTGCCACAAGAGCCGTCCAGGAGAATCCTGGCGCACACCTGCGTCTCTGCGGGGCCAGATACAGAAGTCGGCTACGGCATCCGCGCACTACGCAGCCTCCACTTCGGCCTCGTAGTGCGTCTGAGCACGGTCGAGGATGTCGTCTGGGTCATAACCGCGGGCTGCCGTCCAGTGGAGAAGGTCCGCGATCAGCTCAATCGCTGACTCCTCGAGGCCCGCTTCGCGCTTTGCTTCCTGCAGGCCAGCACCGCGGCTTGCGCCTTGGTAGATCTCGAGGGTTTCAACTGCTCGCTCAAGACGCCGACAGACATGTCCCGCGTCGAGCGCGATCTCGCACCAAACAGCCTTGCCCACCGCGGTGAGCACCGTCCCCCAGTCCACTGCCACCGCCGCGAGCAGATGCAGTCCGCGCCCACACTCCTCGGCGCAGTCCACTCCTCTGAGGGACGGAACCACCTGGCTCCTGTCATGGACTTCCAGCCGGAGCCGCTCGCCCTTCCACTCAAGGACCAACGTTGCAGAGACGCCCTCGCCCACGTGCTTCACGACGTTGGTCGCCAACTCCGCAACGAGGAGTTCTGCCTCATCCACAGCGATGGGCATCCCCCATCGGCCCAACTGCCTTACGACGGCTCTCCGAAGCAGGCGCACTTCTGCTGGTGCAGCCTCGAAAGGCAGGACACAGCGGAGTCGAGGTTCGGTGACTTCGTAGCCAGGCACGGCCACTCCTCCCTCCCAGCCACGCACGTGCTGCGCCTGCCGTATCCGTACGGCTGCACTGCGTAGCGATCTGTGAGGGAGCATGTCACAGAGAAGTCTCATTGTGTAACTTCTCACGAGAATCCATCGAGTGAACCTGATGGTTAGTCGCATCCGGGCTCCCTAGCCTGATGGAGATCTCCGGGCGAGCCGCCTGGGGCTGGCGAAGGAGCCGCATGCCCGAACGAACCACCACCCGCCGCCGTCAACTGGGCGCGATGATGCGCAAGTTGCGTGCCCGCAAGGGGCTGACTCTTGAGGAGGCCGGGCGGATCGTTGGCGTATCGAAGGCAACGGTCAGCAGGTACGAAACCCAAGCCGGGCCGGTCAAGTGGATCGTCGTCGATGCACTGTGCCGCGAGTATGGGGCAACTGAGGCCGAACGCAAGGCTGTTGTAGGAATGGCGAAGGATGCCAAGCAGCAAGGCTGGTGGAGCTCGTTCGCGGACGCCATCCCGGAGAGCATGAACCTGCTGCTCACGCTTGAGGACGAAGCCGTGCGCGAGAGCCACTTCTCATGCGTCTACGTGCCCGGCCTCCTCCAGACGCGCGCTTACAGCACAGTCCTGCAGCAGGCCAACGAAGTGCCTCTGGAGCCAGCAGAGATCGAGCAGTTGGTCAGCATCCGCATGAAGCGGCAGGAGATCCTCACCCGTCCAAAGCCGCTGCACCTCTGGGCCATCCTTGACGAGTCCGTGATCCGGCGCACCGTCGGATCTCCCCAGGTGATGAAGGAACAGCTCGACAGATTGCTCGAGGCCAATGAGTCCCCTCACATCACGCTTCAAGTCCTCCCTTTCTCCAAGGGGGCCCACGCTGCCGCGCTGGGAAGCTTCGTGATCATCGGGGGCACGGAGCCGGCCCTCGACGTCGTGTACGTCGACTTCCATACGGGCTCCCTCTTCCTGGAGAAGGACGAGGAACTAGACCGATACAGACTTGCGTTCGAGTACCTCCGCGCACAAGCGTTGGACATGGAGGCCTCCTCCGCCATGATCCATCGCGCCCGCAAGGAGCTGTGAATGTCCGACCGCCCTCAGGCTGTCTCCGAGCCAACCTGGTTCAAGTCATCGCACAGTGGTGGCAATACCACCGAATGCATAGAGACTGCCCTCGCCTCATCTCATGTCCTTGTACGGGACTCTAAGACGCCGCAGGGATCGCACCTGTCAGTCTCAGCCGAGGCTTGGACGAAGTTCGTGAAGGGGCTGACAGACACCTGAGGTGTGAGCGCAACGTGGCCCTCACCGCTTTCTAGCAGCCGGTACAGGCCCAGCCGTGGCACCCAGCCCAAGACGGGCCACACCCATCCTGGACTCCCTGCCCTACATGCACAGAGAAGGGGTGCATATGCCTGCGCACGAGATCCAAGCCGTGCCATGATGCCGTAACCCCCAACCGAGCGCACCCTGTTAACTATAGAAATCAATTCAACAGCAAAGGTTTACCGATGGATTCCTCCGACAAGAACGCCTGGCTCGACGAAAAGCAGCTGGAGGAGGATGAAGAGTATCAGATCGAAGAGTATGACCTGATCAGCACTCCGAACGATTTCAATGTATCTACAATCTTCAATTTCATTAACCGCGGATCAGTCAAGATCCCGATCTTCCAGAGAAACTATGTCTGGGATATTCGCCGAGCCTCGAAGCTAATCGAATCAATAATCCTGGGACTCCCAGTCCCTCAGGTGTTCCTGTACGAAGAGGGAACAAATAGGTTTCTTGTAATCGATGGGCAACAGCGACTCCTGACGTTGTATTTCTTCATCAAGGGAAGGTTCCCCCGCAAGGACGGACGCGCAGAGTTCCGAAGGGTGTTTTCCGGGCCTCCGGCCGAAGTGGACGATTTCCTGAGCGACGATAATTTCTTCCAGCCCTTCAAACTCTCATTCGCTAAGTTTCCGGACGGCAGGAAAAATAAGTTCAGTGGCATGACTTACGAGGATCTGGGCGAGTATAAGGAGCGATTTGAACTCCGCCCACTGCGCAATATTATCGTCAAGCAAGTGAAGCCAGCCGGAGACGACTCAGTCTTCGAGATGTTCAATCGCCTAAACACAGGCGGCAGTAACCTGCAAGCACAAGAGATCCGAATGAGTCTTTATCATTCCGATTTCATGGAATCCCTTTACGAAATGAACGATCGCCCCCGCTGGCGAGAGCTCACAGGGACATCCAATTCCGATCCGCGAATGAAGGACATCGAATTGATCCTTCGCGCTTTCGCGCTTGCTCGCGGCGTGGAATCATATTCAGGATCCATGACAGGATTCTTGAACAGGTTCTGCAAGACAGCCCAGGGGATGACCGCAGAGCAAGTCCGATCTACGGCTGTGACCTGGGATTGGTTCCTTGGCCTGACCGAGGGAATGCCAAACACATTGTTTCACTTGGCGACCTCTGAAAGGTTCAGCCCGCTTCTCTTTGAGAGTATCTTTGCCGCATGCGTCCAACTAGAGAAGGACGGGCACGAATTCATCCTCACGGAGGAAAAGCTATCGAAGGCAGCTAGGAGAATTTCAGCACACGCCCAGGAAGGTGTAACCAAGACAAGGCACGTGCAAGGCCGCTATGAGGAAACCCTCAAAATCCTACGCGGGGACGAGGAGTAGGTCCACACATGTCGGCCGTTATCAACATGTACCAAGAGCACCAAGCGCTCATGGAATTCTTTGGTGACGACAACCCGTCATACCAGGCGAGCCTTGAGCGGACGTTGCCGAAAGTGCTCCTGCTAGCTGCCGCTAGCGAGTTCGAGGTCCAAGTGTGCCGCCACATTCGAGAGTACGCGGCAGCCTCAGCCAGCGACAAAAAGCTAGCCATCATGATTGACAAGTGGGTCTTGACCCGCCAGTATCACAAGCTATTCGACTGGGATAACAAAAATGCAGGGCCTCTCTGGGGTGCGCTGGGTGAAGAATTCAAGAGGCACATGAAGGCCAGACTGAGAGAGGACAACGCCCTAAAGGAACAGCTAGATGCTTTCCTTGAGATCGGGCGCCTGAGAAACGAACTGGTGCATCAGGACTACGCGAACTACGCTCTCTTGAAAACTTCGGCAGAGATATTCAAGCTGTACAAAAAAGCCATTTGCTTTATAGAGGCACTGCCTGAGATCCTCGCCACACAGCTTCCAGTTGAAAACTCATAGCGCCGCCCTGCGAGTTGTCGCTGACAGGCTATTACCTAGCGGCAAGCCAGGAGCTGGATCGCTATGTGTTGGCGTTTCGAGTACCTCAGCGCACATGGACTCGACCTCGAGTCCTCGGCGGAGATCGTCCACCGCATAAGCAAGGAGTCCTGAAGACTGCGCCCTCGACGTACCAGTGGTTCAAGTCCTCCTACAGCGGTGGGAGCGGGACCGAGTGCGTAGAGGCCGCCTTCGTCCCCGCAGGTGTGCTGGTGAAGGACTCCGAAGTGCCGGACGGCCCTCATCTAACGGTGTCGGCCGAGGCCTGGCGCAGGTTCGTGGGTCGCTCGGCGGAGCAGCGATTGGCGCATTTGGGCCAACTCTTGCGGTCGTGCGCAGGTCTGACCCAGATCCCAGTGGCCCGAATTCACCAATCGCTCCACCGCTCACCTTCGAAGACCCACATGCCCCCCCGGCCCCTCTCACCCCTCCGCCACCCGCCGTACCGTCGGCGGCTGCACGAGCCGAAGCCCGGCCTCGACGAGTAGCGAACCAAGTCGAGCCCGGACTGGCATGCCGTTCCGGCCCGTGTCGGCGGTGCGGGCAGTCCGGCGCAGCCTCCAGGCACCGGCCTGTGCGTTCAGGTCTGCGGCACGATCAGGAGCCTGTTGCTCTCGCGGACTCGCTCTGCGTCGATGGCAAGGGGTGGCTCGTCATCGCGCTGGCTGCGCGCGAGGAACGTCATCGCAAGTTGCAGGGCCTCGTCCTGCTCCATCATCCGTCTCCAGCTGGTCGGCTCGATGAAGCGCACCCTAACCACTCGCGGATGATCTTCGCGTGGCCGATAGCGCGGAGATGTGCAGCCCTCAGCCTTCCTTCCTCACCACATCCGACCGAGACTCACTTCCGCCTCAGACCCGAAGTCGGAGCGACAGGGACGACCTCGATACCCTGCCCCCATGATTCGCGCAGTGGTCTTCGAC
This sequence comes from Streptomyces sp. NPDC050211, assembly GCF_040656035.1. Lineage (NCBI taxonomy): Bacteria > Bacillati > Actinomycetota > Actinomycetes > Kitasatosporales > Streptomycetaceae > Streptomyces > Streptomyces sp. NPDC050211. The sequence goes on along the minus strand of NZ_JBFALC010000002.1, from coordinate 137,282 downwards.
GTCGGCGAGTGCCTCGTGGACGAGACTCGTGAGTACGGGACATGGGCCGACTGGCTAGGCGTACCGCGGCACACTTTTCACGCGATGTTCGGGGCCGTCATCGCCCAGGGGCGGGACTACCGAGAGACGTTCCAGGAGTTCCGTCCGGGCTTCGACCTGTATGACGAGCGCGAGAAGCGGGCCGAAGCCGGGCAGCCGGAGACGTTCGGGGAAGACGATCTGTACGCGGATGTCCGACCGGCCCTCGATGCGCTCCGAGCTGATGGGCTGTGGCTCGGCATCGCAGGCAACCAGACCGTGCGAGCCGGTCGGATCCTGCGGCAGCTCTTCTCCGGCGACGTCGACTTGATCGGGACGTCCGACGACTGGGGCGCAAGCAAACCCGACCCCAAGTTCTTCAAGCGAGTCGCCGAGGCCCTGCCCTTCGAGGCCGGCGAGATCCTGTACGTCGGCGATCGGTGCGACAACGACATCCGACCCGCCGTGCAGGCCGAGATGCACACAGCCCTCGTGCATCGAGGGCCCTGGGCCACGATTCAGTGGAACAGCGTCGAGGCCATGGAGCTGCCGACGTTCCGTATCGACAGCCTGCTGGAACTGCCTGGTCGAATCCGGGAGTTCAACGGCTCAACGCGCTGACGGTGGTCGACCAGTCGTACAGGCGGTCGTCGAGGTCGCGGACACAACGCTCGTGCTGGTGTGCGGCGAGTGCCCGGCGAACCTCGCGTACGCGGTCCATGCCGGTGGCGTACCAAGTGATGGCCAGTTGATCGAGGGCTTGTCCCGCGTATCGGCACGCCTCCTCCGGATTCCCGGATGCCACTTCGACGGCGGCCAGATCGCCGTAGATGACCGAACGCTGTTTGTCCTCGGTTGGCGACATGGTGTCCAGAGCACCGAGGAGAGTGTCGCGGGCTTGTGGCAGGTGCCCCGCGATCAGTTGGGTGTTTCCCTTGAACGCAGCCAGCCGGGCCGGAGAGAACCAGTCCAGCCACTCGGGCGACGGATGGTCGTTCCCTGCCGCCAGGACGTCTTCGGCGTGGCCGATCAAGTGCAGTGCCGTACGGGTGTTGCCGCATCGGGTCTCGCATTCGGCTTCCACAGCATCGAGCCACGCAAGGAACTGGGCGGAGGCAGGTGACCGGCGCGCGTAGGTCCGAGCCGCCGTCATGCGCTCCAGCGCCGCGTCATGGTCGCCGAGCCAGCCCGGAATGAACGCCATGTGAGCGAGGATCGCGGAACCGACCAGCGGATCGTCGGCCTCGCCTGCCGATTGAAGGGCCAGGAGGAGAGTGGCGTTCGCACTGCTCGGCTCGCGGAGATCGAAGAACTCGATCCGGCCCGCGAGGAGATACGTCTCGGCGAGTGCGGCTGCGAGCGTGCGGCGCGTCGAGTCCCCCGTCTCCGGGAGGAGGGCACAGCCGAGCGTCGCGTGCGCGATGACGGCGGGGTGCAGCTTGTCCGGAGCAACGGACCAGTAGAGCCGACGGTGAGAACGCGTCACAGCCTCGAAGTCCGAACCGATTGTGGCCGGATGTGACGCCGCTACGGCTCGGCCCGGGACCACCGCAAGGCTGAGAGCGGCAGCGCTGCCCGCTACCGGTGCTCGACGCGTTTGGGCGGGCTTCGCGGCCTCCGAGCCCCAAGGGGGCGTGAAGCCGAGCGACTCCATGCTCTGCCCCAGCAGGTGTACGAGTACCCGCTGGCAGTCCGGCTGTGGCCAAGGGGGACTGTCGGACTCCCAGCGGCGCACCTGCCGTACTCCGACGGACAGGCCTCGAATGCCCATGTCCTTGGCGCACTTGGTCAGGGCGTCGGCCAGGTCTTGTTGAGAGTTGAAGCCGGCTGCCACCCGAGCAGCCTTGAGCCGGACATTGCCTGCGGGGCGCGGCACGGAGAGCACCTCCTGGTGACGGCTGTTCCAACCGTCCCACAGTAAGTCCTCTCCAGAGCCCACTGTCACCCTCAAGGGCTCAACAAGGCCCTAATGAAGGCCTATTGGAGGCCTGTCAAAGTCCTCGAATCGCACCTGCCGCTCGTGGACTCTGTGTGCCGTACCTGATCGCACGAGAACGACAGGGGTCAGATGTGTACACGCAAGAGGCCTTGGACAGGGCGATTGCCGAGTGGCTCCTTCTTGCCCACCCGGCACCGGAGCAGGCGCGGATGGAATGGGCGACGCAGTCCGTGGCGCTGCTGCCGCTCGGCGAGCGATTTGCCGCCGTGCGCATGGCATCCGACGTGGTCCACTCCGCGGTCGGCTCGGCTGATCGCGATGAAGTGGCCGTACGCCTGGGCGAGTTACTGGGAGGCTCGATCATCTACGACCGTCGGGTCCTGGGTGGGACGTACTACGCCCTGATCCAGGCTCACGCCGGTCTGGTCTGGGCGTACGAGGACGTCGCCACGTGCCTCGGTCAGGGCACCTACTTGGGCGTGCCGTGCCTCAGCCGACAGCAGCCGCCCGGCTCGTACTGGGTCGTTCCACCCCGCTACGAGGGCGACCTCTGCGCGCCGCGAGCGATCGTCGCCCTGATCGAGACAGGGCAGTCTCGGCTGTCCGAGCAGACGGTCGACGCCTGACACCTCCTGCGGCCAGCCACTGGGCACTCGACTGACATTCGCCACTCAGAGGACCCGCCCAAAGACTCGTACCGGCCGCTCCCTCGTCACGACGCCGAGTTCGCCATGCTCACCGCGCTCCGCGTCAACGACAACGAACTCCCGCCCACCAAGGGCGGCGGCGGTCACCCACGACCGCGACAGCTGACCAGAAAGGTGCAGAAATGCTGGACGGAACCAACCTGTACGGGCTCGACATCAACGGAGCTTCCTTCGTGAAGGCCTGCGGAGGCCCCTGTACGGAAGGCTGCGTGACCCTAGCCCGGATCGGTGACAACGCCTGGGCGTTGGGGGACAGCAAGCGGCCGGACACGGAGCCCTTGCGGTTCACCACGGTGGAATTGACGGCGGCCGGGATCGACCCGGCGCGGTTCGGTCTGTCCGTCTGATCCTTCCCTCTTCGGCCGGCCCCGGCTGACTCTGTCGTCGGATCGGGGCCGGCTGGTCCCCCTTGGGCCTTCGAGACTCTTTCGACCTTCCACACCGAAGGGGTACGAGCGGTGCACCATCACGGCTACCTCTGGACCGGCCCGAAGGAGCGCTTCGACGACGAAGCCCTACGACGGCCCCCACACCCGGAGCCGCCCCCGGCCGGAAGCAGGCCTGAGCTGATCCAGCGGTACCGGGAGGTGGCGGCGGAGTTCCGGACCACGGATCTTCCGCCTCTGGAAACGGCGTACTGGCTCGTCAAGCCGCGTGACCTGGTTCGTGGCACGTGGGACCAGGCCAAGGAAGCGGCGGCCTGGCTCGGGGAGCAACTGGCCGAGTACGCGCCTCGGTTCGCCTCGGAGAGGGATCGCGACGTCACCCTCCTGGCACGGCTGGTCGACTCCGCTGCCGAGAGGCTCGACGCGGGGGATGACGTATCGCTCGGCTTCTATCTCGAACGCCCCTCGTATCTGTCGCTCGCGGTGGTGACGTGCTCTCCGAACCGTGCGAAGCCTGAGCTGGGGTGTCCAGTTCAGTAGACGGGCGCAATGTGACGGCGACTCCGGCAGGTCGGCGACGTCGAGGAGCGGACCATCCAGGAGTACCGGAGCCTCCTTCGAGACCGCCCGCGCAGTCAGCCCGCCTGAAACTCGTTGATGACCTGCTCGGCGGTGCGCCGGGTGGGTTCCAGCCGAGGATCCTCCGGGTGCGCGTACGGCCCGGGGATCTACGAGCAGGCGAACAACGTCATCAACTTGCCGTCCCGGCTCTCGAAGTCGAACTGGCGCTCGTGCCGTACGCGATCGGCCGGAACCGGAACGGCAAGGGAACTCGCCCACAGGGAGGCCGAGTCCAGCCCCAACGGTGTGTTACCCCAGTGGTCCGCGTGGGCCGACACACACCGCTCCACAGTCGTATCGAAGTCGTCGGGAAAACCCCGCGGATGGACTCCGTGACGAGGGCCTGGGTGATCGTAACGGTGTCGGGTGTGTCGCGACCCGCCTCGTGTCCTGTGCGGCCAGAGCATCCAACGAGGCGTTCAAGGCACGCCCCCACGATGCGCCGTGAAGGCCTATGTTCCGCAAGAGCATTGACGATCTGCCGCCAGATGCACACCATGACCGCCATGCGCTTCCTGCGACGAGTGCGTCAGGACTTGTCCCACGGCGAGAACCTTGAGATCTACTCAACCGCCCTGCTCTCCTTGGCCCTTGCGGTCCTGGGGGCTCTCGACATGGCCAGCGGCAAGGTCCTGGCCGCCGCGACATTGGCGACGCTCGCATTGCTTGCCGGAGGTCTGCTGGGTAGCCGCAGGCAGGTGGCAGAGCTGGCCGCACAGATGCGCTCCCGTCTCGCAGGAGAGGTTTCCGCAGAGGAATTCCTCTCCCGTGACAAGCCCGACATCATTGAGCAGCTACGCAATGCGCAGGACATCAGAATCGTCGGCGTGACCTTGTCGCGCACCTTGCGGAACACGGTCGACGAACTACAGCGCCGCGCGGGCGCCGGTGCGACGATCAAGGTGGCGCTGATCGATCCAGCGACTTCTGCCCCGGCTGAAGCAGCTCGTCGCAGCACCATGCGCGACCGGCCGAGCGTCTTCGAGAACAGGTTGCGACCGTCGATCGACCTGCTTCGGGAGCTGATGGAGACTCGTGGGGTGGAAGGCCGGGTCGACGTGCGCTTTCTGCCGTTCGTCCCTGCCTTCGGCCTGGTGCTGTTGGACCCGCTTCAGCCGAGCGGTCGCATCCACGTCGACATCTACTCGCACAGCTCCGCAACAGGAGACGCCGTTTTCACGCTGCTCCCGGACCGTGACGGCGAGTGGTACCAGCACTTTCAGATGGAGTTCGAACGGATCTGGGCTTTTGGCCGACCGGTCGATGCATCCGATGGGTTCTCACCCAGCCCACGCGCATGAATGTCCAGCCTCCCATGACGCGATCAATAGTCCGGACCGAGAGATATCCAACGACGCCCAAGTCGCAGCACAGGGCGAGATCCACTCCGTGACCAGCACCTTAAGGCGGTGGATCTTCACTCGCCCTCGAAAACCACTTTGAATACTTTGTGGTAGCCGGGGTTGTCCCACACCCTGAAGATGAAGCCCTGATTGCTCCGCCACTCGAGAAAAGAGGCAAGAGCGTACGGGAGCCCACAGAATGCAACGAATCCGAGCAGGAAAGCCAACCATGAGCGACCTTCAAAGACAGGTAGCGAAAAACTCCAAAAGAGTCCCACCGTCAGCAGCAGCTGCAACACACCCAGTATCAGGTACCGCCTCCGCGCCCTAAGGGTGCGACTGTGACTGTGGACACGCATACGGACGGTCATGCCGCATACACTGCAAGGAACTTCGAGGAGGGCACTTCCCTGATCAGGTCGACGGAGTCGGAATCGGATTATCGCGAATCGGGTTACGGCCTCGTCTTCGTTTCTCCATGCCTCAATGCGGCACCCTAACTCGATCTCGAACTCTTCGACAATCTTTATCACTTTTCACCCATATTCTGGGATCCAGGGCCCATACCTCTTGAGTTGAGTGAGGCTTTTCCGACCTCACGTTGAGGGTGCGTGATGGACGATCGCTCGGAACAGCTCCCGAGCCCGCTCGCAGAACTGCTCAACATCTGTGATGTTCGACTCGTCACCGTCCGCCGGCATCCGGGCCTGCAGTTGCTCGGAGCGCAGCCCGCCGTAGCGGTAACAACCGCTACTCGCCGGTGCACCTGATCGGACAGCAGGTGCGGGTCCTGCTGCACGCCGAGGAACCGATTGATTACGACATCACACAGGCCCTAGTCGGGATACAACACAGCGAAGAGGGCCGTAGCCCAGCCGAAGACCAGGAGGGACGCGCCCCACCAGTGCATCGGAACGGCCCACATGGTGTGATCGCGGCCGTACCTGTTGAGGTTGCGTCCCCAGAACCAGAGCACCAGGCACGCGGCGGATCCGCCGATCAATGGCCCCCAGTTGGGTCCCATGAGGCTGCCGATGACTATCCCGATCACGAGGATCGGGAACGTCAACAAACCCAAGCCGCTCCAGGCGATAATGATCATTGAAGCCTCCCGGTGTCTCGCCTCGCTCACGGGCTTGACGCACCAAGCCCTTTCAGCAAGGCGATTACGGGTATGGATTCTCTCTCGCGGCTGCGGGAGGGGTCCCGGACGCAGCCCGCTCCGTCGGCCACAGCGTTGAGCTTGCCTTTCAGACCACTGGTCGGATGGCCCTGGAATTCCATGGTTCCCGGAGGGAAGTACCGCACGCGGAAACGGCCTTCGCTTGGTCCGTGCTCCGTCACTACCCGACGCCGACAGCCGAACCCTCCGAGATGTGGGGCCAGCCCAAGCCGTCCGCCGGGGCCGTCGAAGATTGCCGAAGCCAGCCATGCCGTCACATTGCGTGGGGCGCGAGTCGGTGATCATCGAGGTCGACGGGGCACTCGTAGGCTGGACATGCACCGTGGGCTCCGGGAATTCGCCAGGGTTCCAGAACGGGGCTCCCGGCATCGTCGCTACGCAAACCGGCCAAGGAGACCCCCGGATGGATGTGATCCAAAAGCCACGCCACCGCAGCCTCGACGTGGGCGGCCTCGAGATCTTCTACCGCGAGGCCGGGGCGGCGGACAGGCCATGCGTGCTGCTACTGCACGGCTTCCCGAGTTCCTCGCACCTCTTCCGGCAGGTGCTCTCACCGCTGGCCGAGGTGAGCCGGGTCGTCGCCCCCGACCTGCCGGGCTTCGGCTTCTCCGCCGCGCCCGGCACCGATGAGTACGCGTACACCTTTACCAACCTGGCCGACACCGTCGAGGCGTTTCTGGAGCGGATCGGCGTGGGCGAGTTCTTCGTCTACCTGCACGACTTCGGCGCCCCCGTCGGCTACCACCTCGCCACCCGCCGTCCCGACCGCGTCCTCGGACTCATCGTGCAGAACGGCAACGCCCACGACGACGGCCTCGGGAGCCAATGGGACACCGCCAAGGCCTACTGGGCCGACCCCACGGAGGCCAACCGTGCCCGGTTGCCCGAGTGGCTGAACTTCGAAGGCGTCCGCGACGAGTACGTGGGCGGACTGCCGGACCGGCTGCGCGAACTCGCGCCGCCCGAGTCGTGGCACCTGGACTGGGCGCGGCTCTCGCGGCCCGGCAACATCGAGGCACAGTTCCAACTCTTCTACGACTACGGCAACCACGTAGGCCGCTTCGGTGAACTGGCCGACTACCACCGAACCCACCAGCCTCCATGCCTGCTCCTCTGGGGCCGCCACGACCCGTACTTCGACCTGGCCGAGATCATGGGTTATGCCCGGGTGCTGGACCGACTGGAGATGCATGTCTACGACGCCGGCCACATGCTGCTGGAGACCCACGCACCCGAATGCGCCGCGGTGATGCGCGACTTCGTCGCCGGGTACGCCCCAGTGATGGCCTAGTTCTGCGCGGCCAGGGTGCGCAGGACGCAGAACTCGTTGCCCTCGGGGTCGGCCATGACCACCCAGTTTCGGTCCGAGCCCTGGCCCACATCCGTCTTGGTGGCGCCGAGGCCGAGCAATCTGGCCACCTCGTTCTCGGTGCTGCCGTCGATCGGGCTGACGTCGAGGTGAAGCCGGTTCTTCACGGTCTTGCCCTCGGGCACCTGGATGAACACCAGGGTGGGCGGCATCTGGCGGGCCCGGACATCCTCGACGGTCGGCACCCAGGAGCCGATCTCGACCTTGCCTTCGCTCCGGTCGATCACCTTGAAGTCCAGGACCTCGCACCAGAAGGCCGCGAGTCTCTCCGGATCGTGGCAGTCAACGGCCAACTCGGTGAACCTACTTGTCATGACTCTCCCCGATAGTGATGTCGGTGATCAGGGTATTGGCCCGTGTCGCTGCCTGCCTTGGAGTGAGAGGACGAGATGACGTGGATGTGTATGAAGCCGTGGACAGTCGCAGGGCTGTGCGGGCGTTCAGCGATGAGCCGGTGCCCAGGGATGTCCTCGAACGAGTGCTGGCCGCGGCGACGCGGGCTCCGTCGAGTGGGAACCTCCAGCCGTGGCATGTGTATGTCGTGAGCGGCGAGCCCTTGGCCGAGCTGAAGAGACGCGCGACGGCCAGGGCGCTGGCGGGCGACCCGGGTGATGAGCGGGAGTATCCGATGTACCCGGCAGGACTGAGCTCGCCGTACGTGGACCGTTTTTCCGCGGCGGCTGCCCAGCGGTACAGAGCGCTGGGGATCGAGCGCGACGACCCCGACCGGCCCATGAAGATCGCCGCCTTGAACTCGGAGGCGTTCGGGGCGCCGGTCGTGCTGTTCTGCTACCTCGACCGGACGATGGGGCCCGGGCAGTGGGGGGACGCGGGGATGTATTTGCAGACGGTCATGCTGTTGCTGAGGGCGGAAGGGTTGCACAGCTGCCCCCAGGTGATGTGGACGATGTACCGCAAGACTGTCAGCCAGATGGTCGGAGCCGATGACGGGCTCGTGCTGTTCTGCGGTGTCTCGGTGGGGTTCGAGAAGGAAGGCGTGCCACGGCTGCGCACCGGGCGGGCGGACATGACAGAGACGGTGAGCTTCCTCGGGGTGTGACGCCCTGACCGGCGATCCTCGCAACCGACGGTGCCACCAAGTCGGACCTCCAGCCGTGGCCTCCTGAACGCTCGTCCTGTCCAGCCAGAGGCCATCGCGTACTGTTCCCGCACGCTTGCAGGGGGAGAAAATCCCAAGACCTACACCTGAGCGGGGGACGTAGATGGACGTGCTGATCAGGCCCGCACGGGCAACGGAAGCCGAGGTGCTCACCGACTTGGCGCTGCGGTCCAAGGCGCATTGGGGCTATGACGCCGAGTTCCTGGAAGCGTGTCGAGAAGAACTCACCGTTGCTGCGAACGAGGTCGTACGCCGGCGAACCACGGTGGCCGACAGAGACGGTCACATTCTGGGCTTTACGAATCTTGTGGGAGAGCCACCCACAGGAGTTCTGGGCATGATGTTCGTCGAGCCGCAGGCCATTGGCCAGGGGATCGGCCGCCTGCTGTTCGAGCACACCGTCGCAGCTGGACGAGACTTGGGGTTCACCCAGCTCACGATCGACGCGGACCCGAATGCCGAGCCTTTCTACCGCGCGATGGGCGCAGTCCGCGTAGGAAACGTTCCCTCGGGCTCCATCGCCGGCCGAGTGTTGCCACAGATGATCGTCACCATCCAGCGCTGAGACAGCACCGCTTGGCAACATCATTGGGTCCCTTTACGTCTCACAGTCGCCGGTCCGTCAACCCTCCGTGCGGGGACGCAAGGTCACGTGGAAGTTCTCTCCGCCGTACAGGGACTCGTAACGGATCTCCAGGTGGAGGCGACGAGTTATGAGGTCTATGAACTCGGCGTGAGCGTGGGGCTCGTACGGGTCCACGCTCAGCAAGAACTCCTCGTAGTCGGTGGCGATGGTCTGGGACTCGGTGAACGTCACGGCGTAGGGCCAGGCGACGAGGCCTTCACGTGCACGGTCCGCGCCGGCCTTGTTCCAGACGCCGACCACTTCGCCGTCCACCGTCAGGGAGGTGCTGAGGACGACGGCCGGGCCGAGACCGGCGTTGATGAGCCTGATCCCGGCTTTCTGTCCCTTGGACATCCTGCGTTGCAACTGGAGTATGGGCCGCACCGAGTGGCGGTTGTGCTGCCGCGTCGCGCGTACCTCGTAGACCGAGACGGCGAACGATGCCACGGCGATGGCGACGGCACACGCCGCGATGACCGTCTCCCCGTCCATTCCGGGACGCCCCCCTCCTCCGGCTCATCCCGCTTGGGATGCCCGAAGAAGGAAGAACCCATGCAGCGCGGCGCCGGAGAGTTGGGATGTCGCAGCCCTCAGTCGAGACAGAACTCGTTGCCCTCGACGTCCTGCATCGCGATGCAGGACTCGTTGTCTTCGTCAGCGAGCAGCAGTTGCACGCGTACCGCGCCGAGCGCGACCAGTCGGGCGCACTCGGCTTCGAGCACGGCGAGGCGCTCTTCGCCCACAAGGCCGGTGCCGACCCGCACGTCGAGATGGACGCGGTTCTTGACGACCTTGCCTTCGGGAACGCGCTGAAAGTACAGGCGCGGGCCCACGCCCGAGGGATCACTGCAGGCGAACCAGGCACCCTGATCCTCAGGCGGCAGGGAACGGTTGTAGTCGTCCCACGTGGCGAACCCTGACGGTGGCGGCGGTACGACGTACCCCAACACCTCGCACCAAAAACGAGCGACGAGCTCAGGTTCTGCGCAGTCGAAGGTGACCTGGAACTGCTTGATCGACGCCATCGGCACACCATAGCGAGCCCTCGGGAGACGATGGCAGGCGAGGGCGGGAGCCTTGTCAGCGGACGACGTCGAAGACGTTCTTCTGCAGACCGTTGGCGTAGACCTCGTGCTCGACGAGCTTCAGTTTCTGGGTGTCCTTGTCCGTGGCACTGAAGAGCCGCTTGCCCGCGCCGAGCAGGAGCGGGAAGACGAGCAGGTGGTAGCGGTCGATCAGGCCGGCGTCCGAAAGGGCCTGGTTCAGGGTGGCGCTGCCGTGGACGATGATCGGGCCGCCTTCGGTCTCCTTCAGTGCGGCGACTTCGTCGAGCGAGCGCAGGATCGTGGTGTCGCCCCAGTTCGACACCAGGTCGTCCTCGGTGAGGGTGGTGGAGACGACGTACTTCGGCATCACGTTGTAGTCGGGGAAGTCCTCCATGCCGGGCCACACCGAGCTGAACGCCTCGTAGCTGGTCCGGCCCAGCAGCATCGCGGTGGCTTCCTTCTGCTCCCGGCCTTTGAGCTCGTATGCCTCGGGGAGGAACTCGATGTCCTTGAAGGTCCACCCCGAGTTGCGGTAGCCGGGCTCGCCGCCGGGGGCCTCCATGACGCCGTCGAGCGAGATGAAAGCGGTGCTGATCAAAGTACGCATCAGGGTTCCTCGGTGTCTCTTGTCCGGTTCTCAGCGGGTTCGGTTGGCACACGCTTCGCCCATACTCGCGGTGCCGCGCACCAACCGTGAACTCTGACCGCAGATCACGCAGAAACTCATCGGTCGTCGCCCACCCCTCCCGGCGACATCGCACCTGGGACAAACACACGCGTGCCGTGTAGCTCTGCATCACGATCCCGTGTCCAGGTCGAGTTACCAAGCGCGGATGGCGCGGCCGTGGACCCGGGTCCGGCCAAGCAGCGCAGGTCCTCGCTTCCTAGGATCCCGAGGGATCGGCAAGTTGGGCCAGAAGGCGATCGAGGGCTGCCTGGCCGTCACCGACGGCCGACCTCAGGTTCGGTACAGCAACAACAACTCAGGGCAGCGCGGGGGCGCCGGAGTCGTGGAGGGCCTGGCGCAGGGTGTCGAGTACGGAGTCGTTGTCCTCGATCATCTGGTCGATCGACTCGGCCTGGGGCCACTCGTCGATCCGGTCGAGGCCCCAGAACTGCGCGTCGGAAAGCGAGCTGTTGCTGGCGCGCATCAGGCGCACGTCCAGGTAGGGGTAGTCGCGGGCGTGGGCGCGCAGCCAGCCCTCCAGGCGGAGGTACTCGGCGATCTGCCGGTTGATCCGCTCGACGCGACGGGGCGCCCCGGGCGCGCGGGGCCCGGCGTCCCCGGGGCGGTCGTCCGGCCGTATCTCGTCCAGCGCGCGCCCGGAGCCGCCGTCGTCGCTGGGCGAGGGGACCTGCGCGAGAGCCGCCACGGTGGGGGCGATGTCGATGTTCTCGGCATACGGGATGCTCCTGCCCTTCGCCACCCCGGGGCCCGCGAAGATGAGCGGGGTGCGCCAGGAATCCTCAGCCTGGACGGGGTGCCAGCCGAACCGTGACTGGCCGTCGGAGAGCAGGACGAGCAGCGTGTCGTGCGTCATGCCGATCCGCTCCAGGCCGTCAAGGAACGTACCGAGCAGGGCGTCTGCTCGGCGGACCACCGCGGGGTACGGAGATCCCTTGGCGTAGATGTCACGCGCCCAGGGCTCGCCGGCCGGGGCATTGGCGACCTCCTGGCTGGCCGTGTTGGTGTCCTGGAGCAGCAGCCGCATGAAGGTGAGGTCGTCGTGCTCGCGCAGCAGACGCAGGCCGAGCCGTACGTTGTCCTCATCGCTGTCGTCGCCGCTCAGGCGGGTGAAGTCGAAGCCGGGGTTGAGGGAGCGGTACGCCTCGCTGTTGGCGATGTGCGCCGTGAATCCCCCGAAGCCGTGCTGGAGATAGCGCTGCTCATGCGAGGGGCGGAGGAACAGCGAGCCCGCGAAGGTGGTCGGGTTCGGGAAGGACGTGGTGGAGAGCGGCAGATAGCCGCTGACGGTGGGATGCCAGGGCGAGATGACCAGGGACTCCTTCACCTGGGTGCCCCGCTCGGCCAGACGCTGGACATTCTCCAGGCCGAGGTGCCGGGATGCCTCGTGGTGCAGGCTGTCGATGTGGAACAGCACCACGCGCCGCACGCCGCCAGAGGGTCGTACGGGGTGAGCGGCGGCCCGTATCTCGGCCGCACCAGCCGTCCCACCAGCCGCTGCGACTCCCGTACTGCCTGCCGCCGCCGCACCGGCAAGCTTCAGCACACGTCGACGACTCGGCGCCGACGAGACCCCATCCCTGTGCTCCGCACGCATAACGTCCCTCGCTCTTTCCTGACTACACTGCAGACGGCACTGTTCCGCCAGGTTGTCGGGTACGGACGTTTTCTTGCGGATCCATAGCACAATTGACCGCCAGTCATACGCGGTGCATATCGTGGGCCATGTGGAACTGAGACATTTACGGGCAGCCGTAGCCGTCGCCGACCACCTCCACTTCGGCCGCGCAGCCGCCGAACTGGGCATCGCACAGCCGCCGTTGAGCCAGGCCATCAAGGCGCTGGAGCGCGAGCTGGGCGTCTCGCTGTTCGACCGGGGCACCCGCCACGTGCGGCTGACCCCGGCCGGGGAGCACTTCGTCGCCGACGCGCGCGGCGCGCTGGCTCTGGCGGCGCGGGCGGAGACCCGCGCGCGTTCCGCCGGGCGCGGCGACATCGGCGAGCTCTCCGTCGGCATGGTCGGGTCCGCCGCGCTGCACCCGTTGCCCGCCGTACTGCGCGCCTACCGCACTCGCCACCCGGACGTGGTCGTACGCTTCAGCGAGCTCCCCACGGCCACCCAGATCGAGCGGCTGCGCGCACACGCGCTCGACGTCGGCTTCGTCCGTCCCCCGCTCCCCTCACCCGCCGACGCGGACTTCGCTCTCCTTCCGGTCTCCCGTGAACCGCTGCTCGTCGTGCTGCCCAGCGACCACAGGCTGGCCGACCGTCAGCGCCTGCATATCCGCTCGCTGGCCGACGAGCCTTTCGTACGCTTTCCCCGGCACCTGGGTGTGGGCCTCTACGACCAGATCACCACCCTCTGCCGGCACTCGGGCGGCTTCGAGCCGAGGGTGGTGCAGGAGGCGATACAGATGCAGACGATCGTCGGCCTGGTGGCGGCCGGCTGCGGCGTCAGCATCGTCCCGGGCTCGGTCGGGGCCCTGACCGGCCTGGGCGCGGTATTCGCCCAGCTGGTCCCCACCACAGCACCGACCGAACTCGCCCTGGCGGTCCCGCGCCACGGCGTCTCACCCGTCACCGCGAACTTCGTGGCCGTCGCACGGGACGTCACGCAGGTCCCGAAGACCGGTTGAACCGAACAGGGCAGGGAAACGTCCCTGCTCTGTCTGAGCGTCACCATCCCCGACTGCGTGCGCCTGCAGAGAGTCCGCCGCGCTCGGTCAAGCACCGTCGACGCGGTCGAGCAGCGCCCGCGCCTCGGCGGTACGGCGATGGTCCGGGCCGAAGGAGGCGAGGCATGCGTCGTGGGCGGCTGTGACGCGGGCGCGTGCCTCGCTGCCGCGGCCCAGCCCCAGGAGGGCGGTGGCCAGGGCCAGTTCGACGGCGCCGGTCTCCGAGCGGCACTCCTCCTCGGGCAGGCTGCGGCGCAGCTCGTCGGCGGACTCCGCCTCGGCGAGAGCCGCCTCGTGTCGGGCCTGGCCGTTGAGACTGCGGGCCAGGCCGAGCCGCAGGACCAGGGTGAACCGGTCCGGTACGTCGTGGGCGGCGAGGGCCTCGCGGGCGAGCGTCTCGGCCTCCGGGTGTCGGCCCTGCGCGTTGAGGGCGAAGATCAGTCCATTGCGGGCGGCCGCCACTATGTGCGGCATCTCCGGCCCTGCGCCGCGGGCCGCGGCCTCGGCGACGGCCGCGCACTCCGCCTCGCATTCGGCGTGCCGGGCGAGCGCGGTCAGCGCCTGGGCTCGATCCGAGCGCAGTTTGAGGGTCCCTGGGTGTTCGGCGCCGAAGATCCTGCGGAAGACCGGCAGCAGTGCGTCGTATGCGGCGAGGGCCTCGGCGTGGCGCCCCTGGGCGCCTGTCGCGTGCGCGGCGATACTCAGCGCCAGCGGTCTGTACGGGTCGTCACGCGGCCGGGCCCGGGCCGCGGCAACGGCGTGAGCCTCGGCCTCCGCCTCGGCATAGCGCCCAGCCCGGTACAGGGCCATGGCTTGCGCCAAGGGCGATCTCGCCACCTGTCTGGCCTGGCTGTGGCCCCGCGGCCGGAAGAGTCTCATGCCCGGAGCCTACGGATGCTGCGCACGCCCGCTCGACGATGGGGCAAGGGTCGGTCGGTGGTTCCTGCCCATCCCGGGTCGGGCGAGCCGTGCACACTGGCACCACACCGTTGTGAAGCGAGGCGTCGAGCGAGAAGTTGAGCGCCGGAGTGGCCGGTTGAGATGTCCTATGCCAAGTCGCTCAGTCCCTGTGGATGGCTCGAAAGGGGCCGCGCACCACGCCCGGAGCATGTCCGAGGGCCCGCCGAAGCCGCGTGCGACCCCGCTCCGGGCGCCCCTGGGGCCCTCAATTCCGGTATCTGGCGGGCCAGCAGGGACCCTTGACGGAGCTGACTTCGTGACGGCGGACTAGCGTCCGAGCCTCCGCCGTGCCCAACCCACCGCAAGGGCAACTGCGGCGATCGCAGACACGAGGATGGCCCCAAGGACCACCGTCACACCGGCTGAAATCACTGTTGTAACCACGATGACGATCCACAACGGCGCGTCGGACTCCATAGCGCACCCCCCAGCCGATCATGAGTACCAGGCAGGACGCCGGGCTGTGGACGATGGTTCCGCGGGCTCGACCACTGGGCGATGTGCATCGTGAGGTCGCAGGGCGGCGGTGGGGGGTGAGGGGCGGCAGGGGAGGTCGGGTCAGTCTTCGGCCCCATCTCTGGGCCGGTGCTTCGATATAGCGGTGCGTCAGTACGCACAGCGGTAACAGGGCGATGTAGAAGGCTACTTCGAGTACGAGGTCGTCGTGCGGTCGGCGTCCGATCGTGGCGTCGCTCACCGCCAGCAGCAGCGGGTGGACGAGGTAGAGCGAGTAGCTGATGGTGCCGAGTCCCGTCAGGAGGCGGGGGAACTGTCTTCGGCGTAGCGCCAGTCCGACGGCGAAGGTGAAGGCGGCCAGGGTGAAGGCCAGGATCCAGCCGCGGGGTGTGAAGTTGGCCCCGCCCTCGCCCCCAACCTCGCCCCCGTCGCCGTACGCACTTCCGACCGCGCAGGCCATCACCACGACGGCCGCGCACGCCACGTACGACCAACTGGTCTGGCCGGTGTCGGCCCGGTACACCGCCGTACCGAGGAACATCACGGCGAGGATCACCAGGCCTTCCCACACCGGGACCGTGCCGTTGAAGGCGACCAGGAGCAGGGCGAGGGCTCCGCCCAGTACGCCTCCGAAGAGGCGTAGCGCGGGCGATGCGGTGCTCGCGCAGCCGATGGCCATCACCATCACGGCCGAGGCGAGCGTGATCAGCGGGCCAGTGCCCAGTGCGTCGGACAGGGCCGGGGCTGGCAGTGCGAAGCCCGCCGCCACGGTCAGGGCTGCCAGTGCCGCCAGAGTGACGGCGACCGTGACGGAACGCCGGTGCAGGCGGACTGTGAAGAGGGCGACGACCAGGAGGTAGAAGGCCATCTCGTACGAGAGTGTCCAGAGGACGAGCAGGAGATTGGGTGTGCCCAACAGTTCCTGGAGCAAGGTGAGATGGGCCGCGGCCACCGACGCGACGCTCTGTCCGCCGAAGTCCCGGATCTCCGCCACGCCCAGCGCCCCGGCCGCCAGTGCGCCGGTGACGACGGCCGCCCACAGCGGGTAGATGCGGAAGACGCGGCTGATCCAGAACGTGCGTACGCAGCCTCGGCGTTCCAGCGATGCGGGGATGATGTAGCCGCTCACCAGGAAGAACACCAGGATGCCGTAGCGGCTGGTGTTGAACTCCGGCATCAACTCCCGTCGGAACTCCGCCATGAAGGAGTACGAGGAGTGGTCGAACACCACGACCAGCGCCGCGATGCCGCGCAGCGCGTCCAGCCAGCCGAGACGCGGCGGACCACCGGGCGGGCGGGGCATGACCGACGGACCGGACGTGGGTAATCGGGGCGGCGCGGAGAGTGAGGGCTTCATCTCCCTTCTCACGTGCCGTCCTTCTCTCCTGTTCAGCCGGAGACAGAAGCAGGGCCCCGGCCCCGGGCTTGTGGCCCGGGTGCCGAGACCCGTTGCGGTGAGCGCTACCAGTTTCGGATCTCCGCTAGTGGCCGTGGCCGCAGCTGGAGCCGACGTGCTGGTGCATCCCGCCCGCGTTGCCTTCGCCGTTGATGGCGTTGCCCAGGAGGCCGGGGAGGACGCCGATCTGGCTCAGAAGGGCGAGGTTCAAGTCGTGAGACTTGCAGCCTCCTCCGCCGCCGTACATGACGGGTGCGCTCTGGGCGGTCGCGGTGCCGGTGGCTATGCAGCTGAACGTCCCAATCATGGCGGCCGCAACAGCGGCCTTCTGAAGCTTGCGCATGTCTCCTCCTTCGTGAGTAGAGCGCACCATCAAAAGATCCACTTTGCGCTCGTATCGGAGGCTAATCCGATATGTCCCACGGCGCTCTTCGGAGCTGCCATCCGGGGCGCAGAGCTGCCATCCGGGGCACGAGACACGCCCAAACCGGCTACATCGGCCCCTTCCAGGGCCCTGGCTGATAACCCCTCACCCTTCACCGCTCACCGCGGCTTCCTCATCACGTCGCTCACCGCCCGCGTCAGTTCCGGTCGTGTCAGGACGTCCGTGCTGTCCATGAACTGGTCCGCAGAGCCGACGGCCGGCAGGTCCCGGAGGGTGGGGTCGGTGATGCGGGCGCTCAGGGCGCGGGCGAAGCGTTCGGCGTGCAGGACCTGGAAGGGGCGGGAGTGGTACGGGCGGGTGGTCGGGTCCATGCGGTCGGTGAGGTCCAGCTGGTTGTGGATGCCGGCGACGATCTCGTAGGCCTGCGCGAGGTGGTGTTCGCGGGTGTGCCAGTCCGTGGCCGCGAGGGCGGCGGTCAGGACGGGGGTGAGGCGGGGGGCCGCGTGGGTGCGGGCGAAGGCGCTGCCGAGCCATTTGGCGTACGGCGGGTAGCGGCGGTCCATGAGGAGGCACAGCCGCATCAGGTCACGGACGAGGCGGGCGGCGACGACGGCGGAACCGAGTTCGTCGCCGACCTCGCCGCAGCGGCCGACGAAGGCCTCTTCCTGGGAGACGCGCTGCCATTGGCAGGCCAGGACGTGGAGCCAGACGTCGTGCGGGTACCAACGGAGGGTGTGGCGTAAGGGGCCGAGTTCATGCAGGCCGTCGTGGAACACGGCGCCGCCGGTGACCTCGGCGAGGAGCTGGGTGGGTGTGGCCAGCCAGTCGGTGGGGGTGACGCCCTGCCACGGGTCGAAGCCGAGTTCGTCGGTGAACCAGGCGGCGCGGTGGGTGACCTCGATGCGGTGGTGGACGGGCCCGTCGGTGTCCCGCATGACGCGGGTGTCGCCGTCTCCGGTGGGGGCGAAGTGGGTGGGGTAGCCCGCGAAGGTCTTCGGAAGGTGTTCGGACAGTACGTGTCTGATCCGGCCGCCGTGCCGGGAGACGTCGCTTCTGCGGAGGAAGAGCTGCAGACGTGGGCCCCATTCGTGGTCCGCCGAGCGGGGGGTGTCGAAGCCGAGGACTTCCGATCCGCTTCCGATCCGGGCCGCGGAGTGCGGGATTCCGGGGGCGGCTTCCTCGAGGAGAGGGCGTACGGCATCTGTGTAGAAGCGACGGGAGAGTTCAAGGCCCGGTATGAATGGTGGCATATTCGTGAAGCTCATGCCGGTGCACCTTCCCCGTCCGCACATGATCGTGCCGAAAAGTTTCTCCTCCGCCGCGCGAACGTCGTACGGCATCAAGTCGCCTTGCTCGGAACGGCGTTGTCAGACCCGTCCGTTAGCGTTCTTTCATGACTTCAGGCAACGGGAACACCGCAGGTCGGCTGGACGAGTTACGCGCGGGCGTGGACACGGCCACGCCGGTTCAGGCGCGTAAGGCGGTACGAGAACTCGTCCTCGTCGTCGACGACGGGGAGGCACTCGAACTGGCCGTGCGGTACGCCCCTACGGCGGACCTGTCCTCCGAGATGCTGCTGCGGCTGTGGGAGGGGGCCGCCGATCCCGACGCGTTCTGTGCCGCCCTGCTCGCGCCCGCGTTCCGCCGCGAAGGACGGACCGAACTGCGGTTGCAGCGGCGCGGTTCGCTGCTGGGCCTGCGGCATCTGACCATGCTGCGTACGCTCCACCTCTTCCGGTGCAAGGAGATCACGGACCTCACCGAGGTCGGCGCGCTGAGCGGGCTGACCGAGCTCGATCTGAACGGCTGCTCGGGCATCGAGGATCTGACGCCGCTCGGCCGGCTCACCGAGCTGGTCCGGCTCAATCTGCACCGGTGCCGGGGCGTGACGGACTTCGTGCCGCTGCTGACGCTCGGACGGCTGCGTGAGCTGGACCTGAGCGTGACCAAGGTGTCCAGGCTGTCCGCCGACGACGGTCTCGGCCCGGCGTTCCCCGTGCTGGAGAGCCTGTCGCTGCGCGCGTGCCGTGCCTTCAAGGAGGCACGGCAGCTGTCCGGGCTGCGGCGGCTCACCCGTCTCGACCTGGGTCATACGCGCATCCGCGACCTGGCAGGCGTACGGGATCTCCCCGCCCTCACCCACCTGGATCTGCGGGACTGCGCCCAGCTGCGCGGCCTGACCGGCATCGACGCCCTGACCGCGCTGACCGACCTGGTCCTCGACAACTGCCCCCGCCTCAGCACCCTGAACGGCCTCGGCGCTCACCCCCGGCTGACCCAGCTCACCGTCGCGAAGTGCCCCGAACTGCGCGACCTGGTCGGGCTGTCGCCGCTGGCCGGCCTGACCGAGCTGAAGATCAAGCAATGCGAGCGGCTGATGTCCGTGCGCGGCGTCGGAACGCTGCGCACCCTGACGACGTTCCTTGTCACCCTCTGCCCCGCGCTGGAGGACTACGCCGAGCTGAGCTGCCTTCCGTCGCTCAGCCACCTGAAACTGCACGGACTTGAGCAGCTCCGGGATCTCTCACTGTTCGACGCCGTCCCGGGACTGCGGCGGCTGGACATATGGCACTGCCCGGGACTGACCGACCTCGAAACACTGGGAGAGCATGGCCAGTTGACCACGTTGACGGTCGGCGTATGTGAGAACCTGCGGACACCGGGCAGCCTCACCGGCCTGCCCGCCCTACGGGAGGTGGAGTTCAGCTGCCGGTCCATGATCGACCTGGGAGGCCTCGGCAATCTCCCCTCGCTGAGGAAACTCGTAGTGATCAGCGGCACGTTGGAAAGCATCGACCCCGTGGCCGGGACCCCGCTGGTCGAGGTGGCACTGTACGGAGTGGATGGACTGACGTCCCTTCGTGCCCTTGAGCAGTGCCCCGACCTGCGCGAGCTGACGGTCCACCGGTGCGTCCATGTCGAGGAACTCCCCGTCGGCACGCCCGGCGCGCTCTCCCTCGCCTTCCTGGACTGGAAGGACCTGTCACCCCTCACCGGCCATGACGGCATCCGCACGCTCCACCTCAACTCCATGAACGCGCTTTACGACTTGAGCGCCCTGACCACCCTCCCCTCCCTCACCCACCTCAGCTTCAACACCGTCTCCGGCCCGGAGAACTTCGAGATCCTGCTCGAACTGCCGACCCTGGAGCGGCTCACGATGCCGGGAGGACTACACAGGAGGAGAGGGCTGTACGACACCGTCGTGGACGAACTCGCCGGGCGCGGGGTGGCCGTATCGCACGGGTGAGGTTCTTCAGGACTCGCAAGGGTGAGGTTTTCAGGACGCCTGGTCCGTGCTGCCGCCGCCGCGTAAGGCGCGGGCGCAGCAGCCGATGATCGTGGCGTTGACGAGCGCCCCGATCACGACGGCGACGACGAGCATCGCGCCGTTGTCCGGCAGCGCGAGCAGCAGCAGGCTGACCGGGGCGGTGGCGAGCAGCGGTATGACACCCGCCATGGACTCGTCCGAGCTGTCGGCGACGGTCACCGCGAGCGCCCCTACGAGCAGGAGGGAACAGATGGCAAGGTAGACGCGGGCGACGATGTCGCTGAGCGCGAGACGCAGGATGCGGGGAAGGGATCGGCCGGAAGCTGTCACGGTGGTGGACTCCTCGGTGGGGTCGCGTGCTGTGCGGCGGTTCGCTCTCTTCGACCTGGACAACAGACCTGGACACCACCCCGGTTGACCGGCAACTCGCTTTCCATGCCCACCCGTACACAGGAATGCCACCGATGCGGCCGGAACTCACCGAGCACTACATCTTCAAGGACAGCAGGGCGATTGTGCTGGAGCGCGGATTCGAGTGGGATTCCGCGTCCGACCGGGATCCGCTCGAGTGGGAGCGCGTCACCGCTCACTATGCGGTCCGAGCACTGACCTCGCTGTGTGAGGGGCTCATCAGACCCATGACGTTCGGCGTGACCCGGCAGTGGGTGGATGAGGAGTTCGACGTGCCGCTCGGCGGTGCCGGCAAGCCACCGCGATGGAACTGGTTCCTGAAGACGCCGCAGTCACCGCCTGACGCCGAGTCGGCTTACGTGGATGAGCAGGTCATGGAGACGGCGACGCTGGACGAGCGGTCGATGCTCGCCGCGGTCGACCGCGCACTCGACGACCCGTGTACGGCACCCGAAGGCGATCGCCTGGCATGGGACGAGCTGCGCATCGACCACACCTGGGCCCGGCTGCCCGAACCCGAGCGGCACATGGAGAACGGCGAACTGTGCATCGACGACTACGACAACCAGCTGCACCGCGTTCGGATCCCTCTTGAGCGTGCGCACGGCCACATATGGGCGACCAAGGCCACGGTGTGGTACCCGTTCCTGCTGGGGGTGACCAACAAGCACGGCACGTCGTACCCCGACGGGCGCGAGTACGACGAGATCATCGAGCTGACGATCAGCGTCAACTGGTCCTTCTGGTGGAACCCCGGACCGGGCAGAGCCATGCTCGACCAAGCGGTGAACCGCCTCATTCGGCAAGGGTGGCGCGACGCGTACCCGCAGTGACTTCGGGACGGGTCCCCGGACCCAGCCGGTATCCATGGCTTGAGCTTCGGCAGGTCATTGGTGACGGGGTGGGTAGCGATGTTGTTGCTCAGCGAGATCGGGATGCGGGTGGGGACGGGCGCAGCCGGTGTGGGTTCGGCAGTTCTGGCGGTGACCTTCGGTGATCTTGTGATGCGCCTGGTGGCTGTCTGGCTCGCCGTGATCTTCCTGAGCCTGTTCACGGTGATGGTGGTCGCGGACATCCGGGAGTGGCGGGGCCTTCCGCCGCCGAAGATCCTTCGGACCGGCCGGCCCAGACCCGCCGAATGGGTCTACGTCGTGGTCTTCGACGCCCTCATGGCTCTCATCGTCTACGCATCAGTCCTCGACGTGCAGCGGGGCGGTACCGGCGAGTTGATGATCGCCGGCGTGATGTTCGGCGTGATGGCCCTGCTTCTCACCGGCGGCGTCGTGCGCCGTTGGTGGCGGCATCGCGGCGACGCCGGGACGACCGGCGGGAGTCGTTGAACGCCTCGTTGGGCGGCGTCAGCGTCCGTCGCCGGATGGTCGCGTCCATGGATCGGCTCTGCGGACGAGTGTCGTGACGTGGTGGCCCAGGGGCGGCGGGAGGCGGTGGAGGAGGGTGCGGGCCCTGCGGCGGAGGGCAGGGGACGTGGTGGTCCGCAGGAGGGCGCGGTGGGCGACGGTGGTCTTGCCCGGTGAGCCCACGGACAGGCGGAGTTGGGAGTCCCGGGGCGTCCAGTTGGGGATGACCAGGCGGGGTGGGGTGCCCACGGTCATCGTGGGCAGGTGCGGGCCCGGGCCTGTAGCTGCCTCGGGGTGCGGGGCCGCCGTCACGCGCATGTGGCGGCCCACGCCGAGGAGTTGGGCGTAGGCCCAGACGTTGTGGGTGCCGGGAGGCAGGGGCCGGCCGCCGGTCAGCGTCAGGGGCTCCAGGGCGGTCGTGCCCGAGACGACCACCCGGTGCCGGCCGCCGCCCAGCGGTTCGGTGCGGGGGGCGAGGTCGGCGTCCGGGTACCACGAGAGGTTGCGGGACGTGTCGTGGAGGCGCAGTTCCCCGTAGGCGTATCCGAGAGGGTCCGGCACATCCCAGTCCTCGGCGCCCTTGATGCCGTACAGGAGATCGGGGTCCAGGAGCAGGCGGCCGTAGCGCTCCACGAGGGTGAGGGGTTCGCCGTCGGGGCGGAACATGCCGATCGTCGTCGTCACGAGGAGGCGGTCCCCGTCACGGCGGATGGCGTCGACGGTGATCCAGGGTCTGATCTCCTGGACCCGGCGGGCCAGTTCGACCAGGGAGTCCAGCAGGCCCTCCTCCAGCAGGGTCGCCCTCAGGCGGGTGATCGCCGGGAGGCCCTGCCGGACGCCCGGCGGGTAGCAGTCGAGAGCCATACGGCGTACGACGGTGAAGTACCGCTCGAGGGCCTTCCCGGTGCGTTGCAGGGCGCGGGGCTCGCTCACCGGGCGGAGGAGTTCCACCCGGTAGGAGCGGCGGAGCAGATGGTCCTGGAGCGGGCCCGGTTCCGTGCCCTCCCTGATGGCTTCCACGACGGAGCGGAGGTGGCCGTAGTAGACCTCGGGGGTGGTGGCGCAGGCGCTGGTGTGGCCTCCGTCGTCGCGGCGGTTCCAGACGTAGCACGGGTGGTCGCCGAGGATGGAGACCGTCTTGGCGCGGACGTAGGCCCGGGCCATGAAGACCTGGTCCTCCAGGCGGACCCGGCCCTCGGGGAACTCGATGCCGTGGTCGAGCAGGAAGCGGCGCCGGAACATCTTGTGCGGGGTCAGGCTCTCGAAGAGCGGGGCGTCGGCGGCGGTGCACCGCTCGACGGTGCGTTTGAAGACGCTGCTCGGGCCCTGCATGGTGCCGATGACCTTGCCGAGGACGATGTCGGAACCGTTGCGGACGGCGAGCCGGTGGAGGCGTTCGAGCGCCTCGGGGGTCAGCTCGTCGTCCTGGTCGACGAACTGGACGTACTCCCCTCGCGCGAGACGGACACCGACGTTGCGGGGTCTGCCGGGCCAGCCGGAGTTCTCCTGGTGGACCACGCGGACGTGGGGCCAGGCTGCGGCCAGCCGTTCGAGACGTCTGCCCGAGTCGTCGGTCGAGCCGTCGTCGACGTAGATGATCTCGTACGCGTCCGGTCCGAGGCTCTGGCCGAGGAGGGAAGGGGCGCAGCGCTCGATGTAGCCGCCCGCGTTGTAGACGGGCACCACAATGCTGACCTTGAGCATCTCGACCCCCTCTGTATGGATCGGGTGTGGATCGGGGCAGTCACCACGTTATGAGAGGTTTCGGGCCAGGGCGAGCCGTCACGCACGTCGGCCCTCACCGCAGTGACCGTGCGGTGAGGGCCGAGGTGCCGCTCAGGCCCCGTTTCCTGAGCGTGTTGTGGTGAGCCCCTCGTCCCGGGGGCTCACCACGGGAGATGGATCACTGGTGGGTGACGGCCGAAGCGCTGTACTTGCAGTGCGTGCTGTCCGGGCCCGACCCCAACGACGTCGGCTCGTCACCGGAGTTGTTCCCCTTGAAGCGCTCGCAGACGGTGATGTCCTTGTCTCCGACGACGGTGACACCCGAAAGGGTGGCCGTGTCGCCGAAGTTGGCGTTGACGCCGACGAGGACCTGGCCGGGGGCGGTCGCCTTGACGTTGCTGATGACGAGATGGCGCTGGTACTGGGTGGAGCAGTTGCCGCAGGAGCGGACCAGCTTGCCGAAGTCCTCGACCTGGAAGTTCTTGATGGTGAGGGTGCCGGCGCCGTTGAACTGGAGGACCTTGTCGTCCGCCTTGCGCGCGCCACCGCCGTCGACGACGTACTTCGCCGACGCCGACTTGCCCTTGAAGCTGGCTGCGTCCTCGCCGACGTCCTCCCACCACACGTTCTGCAGCGTGCAACTGCCCAGGCAGTGAACGCCGTCGGCGGCCGGGGAGCCGAGGACGACGTTCTTCAGGACCGCGCCGTCGGCGAGTCGGAAGAGCGGGTCCTGCCCCTCGGACTGACTGTCGCCGCCGAGGCCGCCGGAGCCGTAGAAGCGGGCGAGGCCGCCGTCGTACGTACCGGAGACCGCGATCGTCGCCGACACCGCCTTGTTGCCGGTGGGGGTCGGCCAGGCGCCCAGGGTGGCGGTGCCGCTGGTGGCGGCCGGGGCGGCAGTGGGGGTCTTGGTCGCGGGGGCGGACGTGGAGGGGGTAGCCGAGGGCGACTTGGTCGCGGAGGCGGACGGCGACGGGGAGGGGGAGGGCGTCTTGGTGGCAGAGACCGTAGGCGTCGACGACGACGTCGGCGTCGCGTCCCCCTCCCCCACCAGCGTCCAGCTCTTCGTCGTCGCCTTGTCACACGAGTTCTGCTGGAGCAGCCCCGCCTTCACGTTCAGGCACTTGGCGCTCTTCGCATTGACCAGGTGGTACGCGTCCCCAACCGCGGCCGGCTTCCACACCTGCGCGGCACTGCCGTCGCACGCCTGCAGCTGTACGGCCTTCCCGGCCGACGTCGACGCGCCCTTCACCCCGGCGCACAGTGCGCCGCCCGAGGACTTGACGGTGAATCCGCCGTCGCTGTCGGCCAGTTGCCAGGTCTGGGCAGTCCGCCGGGAGCCGGTGTTCGCGCACGCGGCCGTCGCCAGCCGGGTTCCGGCCGCGGTCGACGGTACGGTCACGCAGGTGCTGTCGGCGGCGTTCACCAGGT
Source organism: Streptomyces sp. NPDC050211 (assembly GCF_040656035.1). Lineage (NCBI taxonomy): Bacteria > Bacillati > Actinomycetota > Actinomycetes > Kitasatosporales > Streptomycetaceae > Streptomyces > Streptomyces sp. NPDC050211. Next base: position 112,172 of record NZ_JBFALC010000002.1, on the reverse strand, counting down.
GATACGTGCCGGTGCCGGGGCCCGACGCCGACGCCGTCATCAGCACACCGCCGGTGACCGCGCCAGCGCCGAGCGCCACGACCACGCCGCCGATCAGCACTCCCCTGCGGCGGCTCGTCTTCCTGCGCCGTGGCCTGCGCACAGCTGCTCTCTCGCTCACGTCGTCGCTCTCGTTCGGAGGTTGGGAGGGCGGAAGCGGCCCGTCGAGGCAGCCGTGCGTTGCCTTCTGCCGCATGGGATGCCGCTCCTGTGCCGCTCCTGCCGCATCAGCCGTCTCTCGGGCCGCTTCCGTCCCTTCAGTTGCCGCCGGAGGGGGAAGGGTTGCCGCGAGTGCGAGATTCTTTGCGCGCCGATTTTTGTGCGCCGAGGTGGGTTCTCGAGCCGCTGATCACTCAGGCCGTACGGTCGCCCGCCACAACTCCGCTGCCTCGCCCGCCACTCCGGGTGCCGTCAGCAGCAACGGCTCGTTGTACGCCGGGAGTTGTGGCAGCGCCACCGCGCCCGCCTCCGTGGCGATGAGGAGGGCCGGGAGGCTGTCCACGGGGTGGAACTCGCCGATCGCGGTGGCGGAGGCGCGGCCCGCGGCGACCTGGGCCAGGGAGAGGGCGGTGGAGCCCATGACGCGGACGGTGCAGTGGCGGGCGGAGAGTTCGGCGAGGAGGGCGTCCATGCCGGGCCAGTGCGCGTGGGCGGCCCATTCGGTGAGGAAGACATGGCCGGTGAGGGTGGTGTGGTCGGCGGCGTGGGTGGGGGCGCCGTTCAGGTGGGCGCCCCTGCCGCGGGCCGCCGTGAAGATCTCGCGGCGCCACGGGTCGGCCACGACGCCCAGGAGGGGGCTGCCGTCGGGGGCGGCCAGGCCCAGGGAGAAGGAGCACCAGCCGATGCCGTGCGCGTAGTTCGTCGTACCGTCGACCGGGTCGATCACCCAGTGCGGGGCGTCGGCCGCGCCTTCGTGGACGCCGTGTTCCTCGCCCTCGATGCCGTAGGAGGGGAACTTCGAGCGCAGCAGCGACCGTACGTACCTCTCGATCTCCTCGTCCGTGTCCGTGACGATGTCGGCGGGGCTCGCCTTCTCCCGCACCGGACCGTCCGCCGCGCCACGCGGACGGCGGATCACCTCCGACGCCCACTCGGCCAGCTTGGTCGCGACGGTCAGGGCGTGGTCGAGGTCATCGGTCACGGTTCGCTCGCTGTTCTTCGGTTACGTCTCTATGGGCGTTCGGATGCGTCTTTATGGGCGTCGGTCGTGAGGAAGGATCGCACGGCCACGTGCAGGCGTTCCGGCTGGTCCAGATGTACGTCGTGAGCCGCGGCCGGGATCACTTCGAGGACCGTACGGGCCGGGCGGCGGGCCCGCATGTCGCTGTGGTCGCGTGCGGGCATCGTGCCGTCGGCTCCTCGGATCACGAGCGCCGGGCAGGTGATCCGGCTCCAGTCGTCCCAATACTCGTGGTCGGCCAGTTCCGTCACGGCCGCGATCATTGTGTCGCGGTCGACCCTCGGGTACCAGCCGTCCTCCCGCTCCTCCACGTTCGCCGCCCACGCCTCATGACCGAAGAACGCCCGGACCGCGGCCGGCGAGCGGAACGGCGTCGGCCAGCTGTCCAGCCAGGCCCCGATGCGGGAGGGCAGGTCCGGGGCCGGGCCGCCGGGGCCCGCCTCGATGAGGATCAGGGACTTCACGGGGGTGGGGTGCGCGGCGGCCAGCAGCATGGCCGTATGTCCGCCCAGGGACTGGCCGATCAGGGTCACGGGAGCCAGGGAGAGCTCCTCGATCAGCGCCACGGCGTCCGCGACGCAGGCCGCCCGGCTCATCGTCGGCGGGCGGCGCGTGCTCGCGCCATGGCCCCGGGCGTCGTACGTCACCACCCGGCGGCCCTCGTCCAGCAGCCGCCGCGCCAGGTCGTCCCACTCGCCCATGTGGCCCGCGAGGCCGTGCAGGAGGAGTACGGGGTCGGAGGCCTGCGGGGTGGGCGACGGGTTGTGGTCGCGGTAGGCGATGCGGGTGCCGTCCGGGGTGGTGAGCGTCTTCAAACGGGTTCCTCTGTTCCTTTCGGATCCGTCAGTCCGGTGGTGTCAGAGCCGCCCTGCCGAACAACAGGGCGTAGCCCGGCGGGAGATGGCGGACGATGCGGTCGACCAGGTCCTCGCCGGCCAGCCGCGGCAGCACGCTCAGGACCGAGCTCACGTCCCAGCGGGCCGTCGCCGGGGTCGCGCCCTCTATGCGGGCCGCCACCGACTCCACGAACTCCGCCGCGGTGAGCGGGCGCGTGACCGGGATCTGGGAGGCGACCACCCGGGCGGCTTCCTCGGGGAGGGCCCGGGCGAGGTCGACGCGTTCGTCGCCGATGACATGGCCGCCGAGGGCGGAGAGGACGATGCGGGTGACGCGTTCCGCTTCCGCGGTCGTCGTGTACTGGCCGGCGTCCCGTACCTGGTCGATCAGTTCACGCCATGCGAGGCTCGTTCTCGGAATCGTCACGCTGGGTACCGACGTCACGCTCATCGTGCGGGCTCCTCCGGGGCGGGCAGGGGCGGTGCGTCCCGCAGGCGGGTGCGGGGACCGGGGCCTGCGGGACGCTTCTCCTGGATCTTGCGCTTGGATCCTCGGTCAGCTCCTCAGCTGCTTCCGATCGCTGCCGCCGCTGATCTGGATGCGGCGCGGCTTGGCCTGTTCGGCGATCGGGATCTGCAGGGTGAGCACGCCGGCGTCGTACGAGGCGGCGATGCGTTCCGTGTCGAGGGTGTCGCCGAGGAACAGCTGGCGACTGTAGGTACCCGTGGAACGCTCGGCGACCAGCATCTCCGCGCCCTCGGGGGCGGGGGAACGGCGCTCGGCACGGACGTTCAGGACGTTGCGTTCGACGTCCAGCTCGATCGTCTCGGGGTCGATGCCGGGCAGGTCGAAGTGGACGATGAAGTCGTCCCCGGAACGGTAGGCGTCCATCGCCATCGCGGGGCGGGTGTCACCGAAGACCTGCTGCGCGAGGCGATCGAACTCGCGGAAGGGGTCGGTGCGCATGAGCATCACGGGTCACTCCTCTCATCAGGCGCTGCGGGTGCGATGCCCTACGGCTTCTTATATAGCTCCCGGGAGAAAACTTGACAAGCCTCGACTCAGGTTCACGTATTCACGCAGCGTGCGGGTTAGCCTCGCTCCATAGCGGTCGTGAGCGGTTGGAGGCAGGCATGGCGAAGGTTCCCAGTGCGGTGGTCGCCGCGAGCGGGCTCGTCGGCGGGTACGGCGTGGCGCGGTGGACCAGGAAGCGGGAGCTCGGCGGTGCGGTGCTGGCCGTCGCCGGGGCCGCGGCCGCGCTGCAGTGGCGGCAGCAGGCCGGCGGGAAGGCCGCCGGCGCGCTGACGGCCGCCTATGTCGCCGGTTTCGCCGGTTCCCACCCGCTCGCGAAGAAGGTGGGCGCCTGGCCTGCCGTCTTCGGTGTCGCGGGGGCCGTGGCCCTCGCCTCGTGGGCGGTCGCGGACCGGCGGGGCTGACTCACGGTGGGGTGAGGCGGTACAGGGCCGAGCCATGCGCCGGCAACTCCGCGTGGAGGCTGTGGCCGTCGTGGGCGATGTCCGTGTGGGTCCACAGTTCGCGGATGCGGTCGCCGGGCCGGGCGCCTATGGAGCCGAGCGGCACGGTGACCTTCTCCGGGCTGTCCGCCAGCGAGAACACGGCCGCGTAGCGCGTACGTCCGTCGGTGTCGTCGGCGGTCCACAGCACGAGGTCCCTCTCCCGCAGCACCTCGCGGTTGCCCCTGCTGTGCCACAGGACGTCGAGCGCCTCGTCGTTCGTGAGCAGGGCGATGGTCTCCGCCGGGCTGGTGGGCAGATCGCCGCCCATCATCAGGGGGGATCGGGAGATCAGCCACAGGCTCAGCAGGCTGATCTGCTCGTCGTGGGTGAGACGGCAGAGGCGGTCCTCGCCCCGCTCGGCCCGGATGCCGACGCGGCCGAGCGGCAGCATGTCGGCGTCGGCCCAGCCACGTTCGTCCTGCCAGGGTGCCCACCTGGCCATCCGGCCGAACTGCGCCTCCACGTCCTCCCACCGGTCCCACAGGTCGTCGCAGACCCTCCACATCGTGGCCGTCTCCCGCAGATGGCCGAGGTGGGCGAGGGAGACGTCCGTACCGGGTGACAGGCTCAGCTCGATGGGCCGGCCGCTGCGGGCGATGGCCTCGGCGTAGGCGGAGATCTCCCGCTCGTGGTACGGGAAGAGCATGTCGTCGGCCTTGATGAAGTCGACGCCCCAGCGGGCGAATTGGGCGACCTGGCTGTCGTAGTACGCCTGGGCGCCCGGGTGGTCGTGATCGAGGCCGTAGTTGTCGCTGTTCCACGGGCATACGGAGCCGGTGTCGGCGATCTCGTCGGCGGTGAAGGCGGTGCCCGCGACGGGCAGCCGGGCGGCGACGGCGCGGCGCGGGATGCCGCGCATGATGTGCAGGCCGAAACGCAGGCCCAGCCGGTGCACGCGCTCCGCGAGCGGCCCGAATCCGGCGCCGCCGGCCGCGGACGGGAACCGGTTCGGGGCGGGGAGTTGACGGCCGTGGGCGTCGAGGACGAGAGGGGCGTCGGGGTTGTAGCCGTGGGCGCGGGCCGTGGGCTCGTACCACTGGATGTCCACGACGACGGTGTCCCAGCCGTGCGGCAGCAGATGCTCGCGCATGAACTCCGCGTTGGCGAGGACCTCTTCCTCGGTGACGGTGGTGCCGTAGCAGTCCCAGCTGTTCCAGCCCATCGGGGGGCGCAGGGCGCGGTCGGGGAGGGGGCGACGTGCGGGGTGGGTCATGGTGAACGGCTCCTGAGCGGGTGCGACGTCAGTGAATGTGGCTAGGCCTGGTGACTCAGTACATTCACTACCCGCCCGTTCGGATCCCGGACGAAGAAGCGTCGTACGCCCCACTCCTCGTCCCGCAGCTCCCGTACGATCTCCGCGCCCGACGCCGCCACGCGCGCGTACACCGCGTCGACGTCCTCCACCTCCACGCTCAGGTCGGAGACGACGGGTGCGGTGCGCTCCTCGGTGAAGAGGCTGATCTGGGCGGTGGGGTTGGCGGGGGACGCGAGCGTCACCACCCAGCCCATGTTCATGACCTCCTCGAAGCCGAGGAGGCCGTAGAAATCACCGCCGGCCTTCATCGCTTCCTCGGACGCGACCTGCACGTTGGGGACGATCCTGCGAATGGTCATCGGACGCTGCTCCTCATCGGCGTCGGTTTTCTGTTATCGCCCACAGTCTCCTCCCGTCTCCTGACCGTCCCCAGCCGCAGGCACGCGAGGAATGAGTCACGTGACACGACAGATCAGCCGCCGGAGCATGCTCAAGGCCGCGGGTGCGGCAGCCGGAGCGACCGGTATCGGTACGGCCGCGATCCCCACCCCCGCAGCGGCGGCCGGCGCCTACGCGCACCCCGGCCTCCTGCACACCCGTACCGACCTGGCCCGTATGGCGGCCAAGGTGAAGGCGGGTGCCGCGCCCTACACCGCCGGATTCGCCAAGCTGACCGCCAACCGCCACTCGCAGAGCGGCTGGACGGCCAACCCGCAGGCCACCGTCATCCGGGGCGGCGAGGGCCAGAACTACGCGACCCTCTACAACGACATCCACGCCGCCTACCAGAACGCCCTGCGCGGCCACATCAGCGGTGACGACGCGCACCTCGACACCGCCGTGGCGATCCTGAACGCCTGGTCGGCCAAGCTCACCGCGCTCGGGGGCAACGCCGACCGTTTCCTGGCCGCCGGCCTCTACGGCTACCAGTTCGCCAACGCCGCCGAACTCGTCCGCGACCACCCCGACTTCGAGCTCGCCCGCTCCCAGGAGATGCTGTCCTCGGTCTTCGCATCGGTCAGCGACGACTTCCTCGTCCGGCACAACGGCGCCGTCATCTCCAACTACTGGACCAACTGGGACCTCACCGCCATGTGCTGCGTCCTGGCCGGCGGCCTCTTCTGCGACGACAAGGCCCAAGTCGCCCGTGCCGTCGAGTACTTCAAGCACGGCGAAGGGCTCGGCTCCATCAAGAACGCCATCCCCGTCGTGTACGACGACGGACTCGCGGAATGGCTGGAGGCGGGCCGCGACCAGGGGCACGCGCTGCTCGGTGTCGGTCTGATGGGCACGTTCTGCGAGATGGCGTGGAACCAGGGGATCGACCTGTACGGCTATGACGACAACCGGTTCTTCAAGGGCGCGCAGTACGTGGCCAAGTGGAGCATGGGCGGCGACGTTCCCTACACCGCGAACACGCGGGCCAAGGGAGCCATCAACGGGTGGTCGGGCAGCGAGACCGTGACTGAGGCCGCGCCCGTCGATCCCGCGTCGACCCGTCCGATCTGGGCGATGATCGCCAACCACTACACCAAGCGGCGGGGCATGTCCGCGTCCTACCTCACCCAGATCGCCGCGAAGTCCGCGCCGGAGGGCGGCGGCGGGGACTACGGTCCCAACAGCGGGGGCTTCGACCAACTGGGCTTCGGAACGCTGGCGTTCACGCGGGACAGGTCCGAGGACACGTCGGCGTCCCCGAGCCCGTCGGCCACGGCGTCCCCCTCCGCCTCTACATCCACTCCCGCGGCCGGCTCGGACCCCCAACCGCAGGGATCGGCGGGATCGGCAACACCGTCCGCGTCACCGGCCTCCGACGGGGATCTCGCCGCCACGGGCTCCAACGAGGTCGTCGGCTGGACCGCCGCCGCGGGGGTCGCCGCGGTCGCCGGGGGCGTGCTGTTCATGCGCCGGCGTGACCAGGTCCGGCGCGAGAGCCAGTAGTCACCCGGCACGGTGGCTGAGGTGGGGTGGGTCGCGCGGCCCGGCGCTGACGGGGTGCCGCCTGCGCCCACCCGTGCCGCCCTAGGCGGCACGAATGCCCGCAGCTTGGCGGGACGGTGGCCCGCAGCTACAGCGGAGGCGCCCAGTCCTCCCCCTCCCGGCGGAACGCCCGGCCCACCGTCGCCGCGACCAGCACCCCCGCCGCGATCACCAGACTGAAGAAGGCCCAGGCCAGCGGCCAGGCCCCGGCGAAGCCGTCGGGCGGCCCGGGGTGGGTGCGCAGCGAGATGTACATCAGGGTCACGGGCGGGGCGGCGACCAGGACGAGAGGCCAGGCCAGGTCGTCGCGGTGGCCGAAATACGCCGCCAGGAGGAGCAGGGCGACGGCCAGGAGGATCACGCCCACGCCTGTCACCGGCGTCGTCTCATGCGTGGAGCCCGGGCCCTGCACACGGTTGCGCAGGTCCCACGGGATGCAGACCAGGTACGCCGCCGCAGCGAGCCCCGCGCCGAGCGCGCGGGTCAGCCAGCGTTCCGGCCAGGAGCCCGTCCGCAGAGGGCTCAGCAGCTTCTCGGTCTTCTCGGTCATGCATACGAGGGTTCTCCCCCGGACCGGCGTTCGACAGAGTACGCGTACTCAGACGTACGTACTCAGACAGCGCCCCGAAGGGGCGCGGGGCTGTATCAATATGCGGCTCCGCCGCGTGGGCGCGACCAGCCACGACGGCGCCGCAGCGGACCTGCGTGCCCATCGCGGCGCTTCCAGCGGAGCGCTTACGCCCCGACCACCCGCGTCAACGTATAGATCAGCAGCCCCGCCAACGACCCCACCACCGTGCCGTTGATCCGGATGAACTGCAGATCGCGCCCGATGTTCGCCTCGATCTTCCGCGTCGTGTGCTCCGCGTCCCACCCGGCGACCGTGTCGGTGATCAGGGAGGTGATCTCCTTGCGATACGTGGAGACGACGTACACCGCGGCCCCCTCCACCCAGCTGTCGACCTTCCCCTGCAGCCGGGACTCGCCCGCCATCCGCGCCCCGAGGGACAGCAACGAGGCCCGCACCCGAAGCCGCAGCTCACTGCGCTCGTCCTCGGCCGCCGAGACGATCATCGAGCGTACGGCGGTCCAGGCGGACGCGATCAGATCCTGGACCTCGCCCCGCCCGAGCACCTCCCCCTTCAGCCGCTCGACACGCGCCCGCGTGTCCGTGTCGGACTGGAGGTCGGACGCGAAGTCGGTGAGGAAGCGATCGAGCGCACCCCGCGCCGGATGGGACGGCATGTCCCGCATCTCGGTCACGAACCGCAGCAGCTCCTTGTAGACCCGCTCACCGACCTTCTTGTCGACGAACCGCGGCGTCCACCCAGGAGCCCCGCCCTGCACCGCGTCCATCACCTGCTCGTCATGCAGCACGAGCCAGTCATGTGCACGCGCGACGACAAGATCGACGACTCGCTTGTGCCCCCCGTCGGCGACGACCTTCTCCAGCATCTTCCCGATACCGGGCGCGATCTCCTGCGCATCGGCCCGCCGCGTGATCGCCTCCCCCACCACGGCCTGCACATCGGAATCCCGCAACACGGTCAACGCACCCCGCAGCGCGGCGGACAACTCGGCGGTCACCCGATCCGCATGCTCCGGCTCCGCAAGCCACGCACCCAGCCGGCTCCCGATCCCGACGGCCCGCAACCGCTGCCGTACGACGTCCTGGGAGAGGAAGTTCTCGCCGACGAACTCCCCCAAGGAGACGCCCAGCTGATCCTTCTTCGTCGGGATGATCGCGGTGTGCGGAATGGGCAGCCCGAGCGGGCGCCGGAACAGAGCGGTCACAGCGAACCAGTCGGCGAGCGCGCCGACCATGCCCGCCTCGGCAGCCGCGGCGACATACCCCGCCCAGGGACCGGCACCCTCGCCCGCGGCCCACTTCGCCAGGACGTACACCACCGCCACGAACAGCAGCAGCCCGGCAGCGGTGAGCTTCATCCGGCGCACCCCGCGCTGCTTCTCCTCGTCCGCGGCGCTGAACGTCGTCATCGCGCGCGCGGCGGCGGCCGGGACGCCCCGGTTGCCGGCAGCCCCGGGACGGGCATGCTGCTCTACATCAGCAGCACCCGTTTCACCCGGTTCATCAGGTTTGGTACGTTCCATCCACTCCACCCGTTCGCGGCCCCTCGTACTCCTCATTGTCCCTTCCTGACCGACTCCCGGAACGGAACAAGAGTTCCCGCCGTCTGTACGGACGAGGGAACCTCAGGGAGAAATCAGGGTGGCGGAACGGGGGGCCTGTTCCACTACCTCCCTACCCATGCCTCATCATGGGTGATGATCACATCGGAGCCTCGGGCTCCCAATCCACCCGAGGAGTCACGCACCGCATGGCCAGGAAAACCGGTTATGCCTTGCTTGCCGCGATCGTCGCCCTGATCGTGGCGCTTTCGGCTGCCATATATGTCGGCGCCGCCGTCGGTGACGGCAGCGGCGGCAGGGAGAACCTCGCAGGATCCCGTACCCCACGCAGCCCCGCCGAGCCCGCCTCCACCGGCACCTGGGTCGGCACCTGGTCCGCTTCCCCGGTCGGCGCCGAGCCCGGCACGGAGATCACGGGCCTGGCGAACCGTTCGGTACGCAACGTCGTGCACACGAGCGCGGGCGGCACCTTCGCCCGGATCACCCTCTCCAACCTCTACGGCCAGTCCCCGCTGACGATCACGCACGCCTCCATCGCCGTCGCGGCCGGCGACGACACGGCAGCGGCGGACGCCGGGACGATGAGCAGGGTGACCTTCAACGGCAGCACCAGCGTCGTCGTACCGGCCGGGCAGCAGACGATGAGCGACGCCGTCCGCATCACCGTCCCGAACGACAGCGACGTACTGGTCACCACGTACTCCCCCACCGCGACCGGCCCGGTCACCTACCACCCGCGCTCACGACAGATCTCGTACGCCGCCCAGGGCGACCTCACCGAGGACGTGACCGGTGCCCCCTACACCCAGCAGGTCGAGTACTGGCGCTATCTGACCGCCCTCGACGTGCTGAGCAACGAGTCCAACGGCACGATCGTCGCGTTCGGCGACTCGCTCACCGACGGCGTCGGCTCCTCCACCGGCGCCAACAACCGCTGGCCCGACCTCCTTTCGGACCGGCTCCGCGAGGCCGCCGAGGACGGCGACGACGTGCCGCGCTACAGCATCGTCAACCAGGGCATCGGCGGGAACCAGGTCCTCGCCAACGGATTCGGCCGCCCCGCCGAGAACCAGGCCGGCCTCATCCGCTTCGACCGTGACGTCCTCAGCCGCACGAACGTCAAGGTCGTCATCATCGACCTCGGCGTGAACGACATCCTCCGCAACCGCGGCCACGCCGACCCCGACGCGATCCTGGGCGGCCTGCGCGCCCTCGTCCAGCAGGCCCACGCGCGCGGGCTGAAGGTCATCGGGGCGACGCTGATGCCGTTCGGCGGGCACATCGGCTACTCCGCCGAGCGGGAGAGCGTACGCCAGACCATCAACGCCGAGATCCGCGCGGGCCACGTCTTCGACGCGGTCGTCGACTTCGACGAGGCGGTACGAGACCCGTACGACCCCCGCAAGTTCCGCCCCGACTACGACTCCGGGGACCATCTGCACCCCAGCGACAAGGGGTACGAGCGGATAGCGGCCACGTTCAACTTGGACGACCTGAAGGGCGGCGCACCGGCCAAGCTGTAACCCGCGGGCATGCGTGCCGCCTGGGGCGGCACGGGTGGGCGCGGGCGGCACCCCGTCAGCGCCGGGCTGCGCGACCCACGCCCGCCCAGCGCCAACGCCGGGCAACTTGCGGCGCCGGCTCAGTCCTCCCCGCGCCGACGCCGCTCCCGCCGCTCCTCGCGCCGCTCCTCATGCAGGTCGTGCATCAGGCTCCGATGCCCGTCCAGCATCCGCCGATGAGAGTCGTGCGCGTCGTGCATGTCGTCCCGCACGGACTCCCGCAGCTCCCGCTTGGACGCCTTCCGGTCCAGCCGCTCCTGCCGCCGTTCCTCCCGCAGTCGCTGCTTCTCGGCCCGGGTCAGCTTGCGCTCGACGCCCACTCCGCCCCAGAAGGCGAACCCGTTGACGATGACACGAGGCGCCCCGGGCTCCCCGGGCACGCCCTCCTCGCGCTGGTCGAAGCCGCCCATGATGCCGATCCCGCGGACGACGACCTCGACACCGGGCGGCACGATCACACTCATCCCGCCCATGATCGCGATGCAGTTGATCTCGACCTCACGGTCCGCGAAGTTCGCCTCGCGCAGATCGATCTCACCGCCGCCCCAGAAGGCGAAGCAGTTGAACCGCCGGGGCACGGTCCAGCGCCCCTTGCGCTGGAAACCGGACATCACGGCGACGGCCCACGTGGACGAGCCCTCCCCGCCGACGATCCGCTGGTCCCAACTCCCGTCGCCCTCGGGCTTCTTGACCATGTCGATGGTCGGCGGGGTCACCCCGGCGGCGGGCAGGTCACGGGTGATCGGCGTCAGTTCGCCGTACGTCCGTGCCTTGTACGTCGCGTCCAGCCGCTCCTCGAACTCCGTCATGTCGAGCCGCCCCTCGGCCAGGGCGTCCCGCAGTACCTCGGCGACTCGTTCACGATCGGCGTCGGAAGCACGCAGTTCCGGGGCATCGTCCGTCATATCCCTCAGCCTACGAGTTCGACGGCCCGGACACTATGCGGCCGCCCGGTCCGCGTACATCCGCGCGATCACTGCCTCGATGTCCGGCTCCCGCACCGACAGGTCCACCAGCGGATACTCCGCCGCGATCCGCGCCACCAGCGGCGCCGCCGACTCCGACGCCGGGAAGGCGAGCCACTGGCGGGGCCCTTCCACCCGTACGACCCTGGCGGGCGGCGCCTCGATCGGCGGGAGTTCCCGCTCCAGGTCCACCACCAGGGTGCGTTCGCTCTCCCCCGCCTCGTGCAGGCCGGCGAGCGGGCCGTCGTACATCAGGCGCCCGTGGTCGATGACCATCACGCGGGAGCACAGTTGCTCGATGTCCTGGAGGTCGTGCGTGGTCAGCAGGACCGTGGTGCCGCGCTCGGTGTTCAACTCCCGCAGGAATTCCCGCACCTTGGCCTTGGAGATGACGTCGAGGCCGATCGTCGGCTCGTCGAGGTAGAGCACCTCGGGGTCGTGGAGCAGGGCCGCCGCGATGTCGCCGCGCATGCGCTGGCCGAGCGAGAGTTGGCGTACCGGTACGTCCAACAGGGCGTCCAGTTCGAGGAGTTCGACGCAGCGGTCGAGGTTCTCGCGGTAACGGGCGTCCGAGATCCGGTACATGCGGTGCATCAGACGGTACGAGTCGATCAGCGGCAGGTCCCACCACAGCGTCGTACGCTGCCCGAACACCACCCCGATCCGGTGGGCGAGACGCGTGCGCTCACGGGACGGATCGATCCCGGCGACACGCAGCCGGCCGCCGCTCGGGGTGAGGATGCCGGTGAGCATCTTGATCGTGGTGGACTTTCCGGCACCGTTCGGACCGATGTAGCCGACCATCTCGCCGCGCGCCACGGAGAAGGTGATCGAGTCGACCGCCCGCACCTCACGCCGTTCGCGTTTGAGGAAGCCGGCCTTCTTGCGGACGACGAAGACCTTCTCGACTCCGTCGAGCTCGATGAAACCCTTTGTCACTGGCCCTAACTCCCTGTACTCCGGTACGAACGAAGCCCCACTCGCCACGCCACACCCGCCAGCGCACAGCACACTCCGGCGGCGAGCGGCGACAGATACGTCACCCACGTCGGCAGGTCGAGCGGATACGGCCGCCCCAGCACATAGGACGCGGGCAGCCAGTTGACGAAGGCGAGCGGCACCATGAACGTCACCCCACGCACCAGGTCCTTCCCGAACAGCGTCGGGGGGTACTGCAGCAGCGTCGTGCCGCCGTACGTGAACGCGTTCTGCACCTGGGCGGCATCCTGCGCCAGGAACTGGAAGGCCGCGCCCGCGACGAAGATCGCCCCGAAGATCACCGCGCCGCTGACCAGCATCACCGGCACCAGCAGCACCTTCGGCGCACTCCAGTCGACATCGACGGCGAACAGCGCCCAGCCCAGCACCAGCGACCCCTGGATGACCCGGCCGAACCGGCGCAGCGGGAACTGGTCCGCGGCGACCTGGGCGAGCACCGGAACGGGCCGTACCAGCAGGGTGTCGAACGACCCGTCGCGTATCCGGGTGCCCAGGCCCTCCGACGAGCCGAGCAGCAGGTCGGTGATGCCGAACGCCGTCACCGACAGGCCGTACAGAAAGGCCACCTCGGGCAGCGTCCAGCCGCCGAGCGAGTCGACCTGTGAGAACATCAGCAGGATGCCGACGAAGTCCAGGCCGGACAGCAGCAGGTTGCCGAAGACCGTGACGACGAAGGACGCGCGGTAGGTCATGCCGGCCCGGATCCACATCCCGGCGATCAGCAGGTAGGCGCGCACCCCGTCCACCAGGCGGCTCGTCTCACCCACCCTGCACCACCACCCTCCGCGTAGCCGCCGACTGCAAGAGCCGCCCCGTTGCGAGCAGTGCCACCGCCCACGCCGCCTGGAAGGCGAACGCCCCGAGCGGGGCGGTCTCCCCCATCAGCACATCCGCCGGGATCTGCAGCTGCGCGGCCCACGGCAACGCCTGGACCACGTCACCGAGCGCGTCCGGGAAGGCGTTCAGCGGCAGTGTCATGCCCGAGCAGAAGATGCCCGTGACCATCAGGGCCTGCATGACACCCCTGGCGTCCATGAGCCAGAACACGCTCAACGCCGCCAGATAGCGGATCCCGAAGCTGACGACCGCCGCCAGCAACAGCGCGACCAGGAACGCCGCCCAGGTGCCGGCGTCCCCCGGCAGGGCCATCGGGAAGAACAGCGCACCGAAGACGAACGGGATCACGCCCCGTCCCGCCAACTGGAACAGCATCCGCCCCAAGTCGCTCGCCAGCCACCACAGTTGGAGATCGGCCGGCCGGTACAGATCGACCGCGATCTCACCGGTGCGGATGCGTTCCATGAGCTCGGTCTCGAAGCCCCCGCCCTGGATGGCCAGCGCCGCGAACAGCGCCTGCCCCAGCCACACATAGGTCACGGCCTGCGCCTGGTCGTACCCGCCCAGATCCGGCCGCTCGTCCCACAGCGCCAGATACGTGTACACGAGGATCAGCCCGAACACGGTATTGGTGAAAACCCCCGCCGCCGTGGCCACCCGATACGTCGCGTACCGCCGGAAACTCCCCGCCGCCACGGCCGCGTACAACCGCACCGAGCCCACACCCACGCCCTCCTCGCCCGCGCCCGGCGCCGAAGCGCAGGAGCCTAGTGCGCCGTCGACGCGGACTGCCACGTATTTTCCGGGCCCGACGCGTGCCGAGGTCGGGAACTGATCGGCGCGTGCGGCAGTCTTCAACAGGGGGACACAGAAGACGTACGAGGCGTACGGGAACGTACGACGTAAAACAGGAGTCCGTGCACAACATGAACGACCAGCCACAGCCGCACCAGCCGGACCCTGGCAAGAAGCGTCCCAAGCGCACCGGTTGGCGCCGGCTGATCCCGACCTGGCGCATGGTGCTCAGCACCTGCGTCATCGGAACACTGCTGCTGGTCGGCCTGTTCTTCCTCGGCTACTCCCTGGTCAAGATCCCGCCCGCGAACGCGCTCGCGACCAAGCAGAGCAACATCTACCTCTACGCGGACGGCAGTCAGCTCGCCCGCGACGGCGAGGTCAACCGGGAGAACGTCACCCTCGCGCAGATCTCCAAGGCCGCTCAGCACTCCGTACTGGCCGCCGAGGACCGCGACTTCTACTCCGAGTCCGCGATCGACCCCACGGCGATGGTCCGCGCCGCCTGGAACACGGCGACCGGCAAGGGCAAGCAGTCCGGCTCGACGATCACCCAGCAGTATGTGAAGAACTACTACCTGGCCCAGGAACAGACCGTCACCCGCAAGGTGAAGGAGTTCTTCATCTCGATCAAGCTGGACCAGGAGGAGAGCAAGGACGACATCCTCCAGGGCTACCTCAACACCAGCTACTTCGGCCGCAACGCCTACGGCATCCAGGCCGCCGCCCAGGCCTACTACGGCATGGACGCCGACGACCTCGACGCCGCCCACGGCGCCTACCTCGCCGCCCTGCTGAACGCGCCCAGCGAGTACGACGTCGTCGCCCACCCCGAGAACAAGGCCGCCGCCGAGGGCCGTTGGCGGTACGTCCTCGACGGCATGGTCAAGGAGGGCTGGCTCAGCAAGGCCGACCGGGCGGGCCTGAAGTTCCCGATGCCGAAGGAACAGACCGTCTCGACCGGCATGTCCGGGCAGCGCGGCTACATCGTCGCCGCGATCAAGGACTACCTCACCCAGAACAAGATCGTCAGTGCGGAGGAACTGGACGCCGGCGGCTACCGCATCACGACCACCCTGCAGAAGTCCCGGCAGAACGCCTTCGTGAAGGCCGTCGACGACCAGTTGATGTCCAAGCTCGACAAGAAGAACAACAAGGTCGACACCTACGTCCGCGCGGGCGGGGCCGCCGTCGACCCCAAGACCGGCAAGGTCGTCGCCATGTACGGCGGCATCGACTACGTGAAGCAGTACACGAACAACGCCACCCGCCGGGACTTCCAGGTCGGCTCCACCTTCAAGCCGTTCGTGTTCACCTCCGCCGTCGAGAACGAGTCCGTCACCCAGGACGGCCGCCCCATCACCCCGAACACGGTCTACGACGGCACCAGCGAACGCCCCGTCCAGGGCTGGAGCGGCGCCTACGCCCCCGAGAACGAGGACGACGTCAACTACGGCGACATCACCGTCCGCACCGCCACCGACAAGTCCGTCAACTCGGTGTACGCGCAGATGGCCGTCGACGTCGGCCCCGACAAGGTCCGCCAGACCGCGGTCGACCTCGGCATCCCCGGCAGCACCCCCGACCTCACCGCCACCCCGTCCATCGCCCTCGGCCCGGCCACCGCCAGCGTCCTCGACATGGCGGAGGCGTACGCGACCCTCGCCAACCACGGCAAGCACGGCACGTACACCCTGATCGACAAGATCACCAAGGACGGTGCGGACGTCGTGGACCTGCCCAAGCGGTCCACCCGGCAGGTCGTCACCCGCGAGGCCGCCGACACCACGACGTCGATGCTGCAGAGCGTCGTCGACAACGGCACCGCCACCGCAGCGCAGGCCGCCGGCCGCCCGGCGGCGGGCAAGACCGGCACCGCGGAGGAGGACACGGCCGCCTGGTTCGCGGGCTACACCCCCGACCTGGCGACGGTCGTCTCCGTCATGGGCCAGGACCCGGTCACGGCCGCGCACAAGCCCCTGTACGGCGCGATGGGCGAGCCCCGTATCAACGGCGGCGGCCCGCCCGCCGACATCTGGGCCCAGTTCACCAAGGACGCCCTGAAGGGCACCCCGGTCAGCGACTTCGACCTCCAGCTCCAGGCGGGCGCGGACGAGCCGCAACCGCCGACGACCGAGCCGCCCGCCGACCCCGGCACCGACGAACCGACCGACGACGCGACCACCGGACAGCCCACGGACGGCGCCACCACCGGCGGCCAGGACACCCAGGGCCAGACCGACGGCGGCACGACCACCACGGGCGGCACGACGACCGGCGGGACGACAACTGACGGGGGCACCACCGGGGACACCACCACCGGCGGCACCACGACCGACGGCGGTACGACGGGCGACACGACCACGGGCGGTACGACGGGCGACACCTCGACCGGCGGGACGACGGGCGACACGACGGGCGGCGACACCGGCGGCGATACGACAGAGGGGACGTCGGCGGGCGGGGACCCACCGCTCTTCCAGTGACTGAAAAGGGGCTGGTGACGATGGTCACCAGCCCCTCACGCAGTTGTTCTACAAGTTACAAGTACAGCCCCGTGGAGTCCTCGGACCCCTCGAAGCGGTCCGCGGCCACCGCATGCAGATCGCGCTCGCGCATGAGCACGTAGGCGATGCCCCGCACCTCCACCTCGGCCCGGTCCTCCGGGTCGTACAGGACCCGGTCGCCCGGCTCCACGGTCCGTACGTTCTGCCCCACCGCGACGACCTCGGCCCAGGCCAGCCGCCGCCCGACCGCCGCGGTGGCGGGAATCAGGATGCCCCCGCCCGACCGGCGCTCACCCTCACCGGTCTCCTGCCGCACGAGTACACGGTCGTGCAGCATCCGGATGGGCAGCTTGTCGTGGGTGCTGTGCTCGTTTCTGTTGGCGCTCACGCCCCGAACCTACCTGCCTTTGACCCGTCCGTAAGCCGCTGGGTCAGCCCTTGCGGCGCCGGCTGCCCAGGGCCAGCAGCCCCACGAGCCCGACGGCGACGAGAGCGACGGGCACGATGCGCTCGAGCCGGGGCGCACCCTCGCCGTCGACGAACTGCCCCTTCACATCGCTCACGACCCGATTGACGCCCACATAGGCCCGACCGAGGGTGCGATCGACATTGGAGACGACCTTGGCCTTGGCGTCCCCGACGATCGTCTTCGGATGCACCCGCACCCCGATCTCGTCGAGCGTCTCGGCCAGCACGTCACGGCGATGCTTGATGTCCGCCTCGATCTGCGCCGGGGTTCTGGTGTCCGAGGTGTCCGCCACCGTACGGCCTCCGAAGTGTGATGCTGCGCTGTTCCGGACAGTCTGTCAGCTCTTACGCCGACCGCACTGTCAGGACCCCCCGTTACTCTGGCGGAATGAGTGAGCGACTGCAGCCCGGGGACACCGCCCCCGCCTTCACCCTCCCCGACGCCGACGGCACCGAGGTCTCCCTGTCCGACCACAAGGGCCGCAAGGTCATCGTCTACTTCTACCCGGCCGCCCTGACCCCCGGCTGCACGAAGCAGGCCTGCGACTTCACGGACAACCTGGACCTCCTGACCGGCGCCGGCTACGACGTCATCGGCATCTCCCCCGACGCCCCGGAAAAGCTGGCCAAGTTCCGCGAGAAGGAGTCCCTCAAGGTCACCTTGCTGGCGGACCCCGAGAAGACCGTCACCGAGGCGTACGGCGCCTATGGCGAGAAGAAGAACTACGGCAAGACGTACATGGGGGTCATCCGGTCGACGGTCGTCGTGGACGAGGAGGGCAAGGTGGAGCGGGCGTTGTACAACGTCCGGGCTACCGGGCACGTGGCGAAGATCATCAAGGATCTGGGGATCTGAGGGCGCGACGCGTTTGCTGAGCACGAGCGGCTCGTACCGGGGTGACCGGTACGAGCCGCTCCGCATTTCGGGCGTGACTGTCCGATAAACGGATCGTTACTCCGTGCGAGGCCACGAACGGGTGGTCGGGAACGGAGGGGAACGATGGGGGTTAGTGCGTATCCGAGAGAGCGGCTTGAGGAAGCGGCTCGGGGGGCTCGGACTTTGTCGGAGGCGTGCACGAGGCTGGGCGTGGACCCGAAGGGCTGGAAGCGGCGGTACATCCACGAGCGGATGAAGAAGCATGGGGTGGACGTCTCGCACTTCGAGCGCGAGGGGGGTCAAGTGGACGCGGGAGATCCTCGAGCCGGTGGTCGCGGCGTCGACGAGCGTCAACGAGGTCCTGCGGAAGCTCGGACTCGAGGTGGTCGGCGGCCACCACACGAACATCTCCCGGCGCATCAAGGCTTACAGCATCGACACCTCGCACTTCACGGTGATCCGCACAGAGCGGCAGCGATACAACCAGCGCCGCAGGACTGCCGGAGAGATCCTCGCCGAGGAAACGTCCGCACACGCCACGCGGGTCCCGAGCAGCCGCCTGAAGCGGGCGATGGTTGAGCTGGGCGTGGAAGAGCACTGCGCCCTGTGCGGGATCGAAGGTGTGTGGCTCGGGGAGCCACTCCCCTTGGAGGTCGACCACATCGACGGCAACTGGCGGAACAATCGAATCGAGAACCTGAGACTTCTTTGCCCCAACTGTCACTCGACAACGGACAGTTACCGCGGGCGCGGCAAGGGGCGCACCTCGTGACCAACGGCGCGCACTACACCCGCGAGCGTCTGGTCGAGGCAGCAGCTCGGTGTTCCGACCTCGACGAGGTCATTGCCTTCTTCGGCACCCGGCCATACGGCTACCTCCGCAAGTACCTCACCAAGCGATTCGCCCACTTCAGCATCGACATCTCGCACTTCCGCCCCTGCGGCAGGTCCGCCCGGCCCACCCCCGACGAATTAAGGGCGGCCGTCGCCGAGTCCGCCTCCGTGGCACAGGTGCTGCGCCGTTTGGGCCGCACGAACAACGGTGCGCAGCGGAAGAAGCTGCGCAAGTGGATCGACGACGATCACCTCACGACGGAACATTTCCTGGGTCAAGCGCACCAACGGGGAAGGCGAGCCCCGAACAGCAAGCGACCTGAGGATGTTCTGGTACTGCACAAGGGCAGCCAGCGGACGAAGACAAAGCTCCTACGCCGCGCGCTCCACGAGGTCGGCGTAGCCGAAGAGTGCGCCAGGTGCGGCACCGGACCGGAATGGCTTGGCAAGCCCATGACCCTGGAGGTCGATCACATCAACGGGGACTGGCGAGACAACCGGCGCGAGAACTTGCGGCTTCTCTGCCCCAACTGTCACGCGGTCACGAGCACCTGGTGCAGGGGAGGCAAAAGGCAGCGAACAACTCCCGGTACGATGGCAGGCGGCTAGCGGCGGTGGTGCAATGGTGACACAGCAGGTTTAGGTCCTGTGGCCCCTGACCGGGCTTGAGGGTTCGAATCCCTTCCGCCGCACATAAACGGCCTGCGAATCGAAGGATCGATGAGCAGGCCGTTTCCGTACCTAGCTCAGCCCAACAGCTCCCGCACCACCGGCACCAACCCCCTGAACGCCTTCCCCCGATGGCTGATCGCGTTCTTCTCGTCCGCGCTCATCTCAGCGCAGGTTCGCGTCTCCCCCTCCGGCTGCAGAATCGGGTCGTACCCGAACCCGTTCGTGCCGACCGGCGCATGCCGGAGCACGCCCCGCAGCTGCCCCTCGACCACGCGCTCCGTCCCGTCCGGCAGGGCGAGCGCGGCGGCGCAGGCGAAGTGGGCGCCGCGGTGTTCGTCAGCGATGTCGGACAGCTGGGCCAGCAGCAGCTCCAGGTTCGCACGGTCGTCGCCGTGCTTGCCCGCCCAGCGGGCGGAGAAGATGCCCGGTGCGCCGTTCAGGACGTCGACGCAGAGGCCGGAGTCGTCGGCGACGGCGGGCAGGCCGGTTGCCTGGGCGAGGGCGTGGGCCTTCAGCAGGGCGTTTTCGGCGAAGGTGACGCCCGTTTCCTTGACGTCGGGGATGTCGGGGTAGGCGTCCGCGCCGACGAGGTCGTGGGGCAGGCCTGCGTCGGCGAGGATCGCCTTGAGCTCGGTGATTTTTCCGGCGTTGCGGGTGGCGAGGATCAGGCGGGTCATGGCGTCCAGTATCCCGGCCCGGCCGACCGTGTCTTACGGCGTGCAGACCTTCGTCAGTTCGCCGGCCGCGTCGGTGACCGGGCTGATGTCGGGGGTCTCGTCGCCGTTCTTGACGGCGTCGCGGACGTTGGTGACGGCCTGCTGGAGGTCGTCCACCGCCTTGTTGACGTCGGCGTTGTCCGTCTTGTCGCCGATCTTGTCGAGGTTCTTGTCGATGGAGTTGAGGGACTCCTCGAGCTGGGTCGGGTCGTTGGCGGCGCTCTCCACGGCCTGCTGGAGGTCGGTGACGCTGTCGGCGATGGCGTCGGCGGTCTGGACGCAGTCCAGTGCCTTGTTGACGGCGTCGCAGCCGGTGGTGAGTCCGACTGTCAGCCCGACGGCCGCGATGGCGGCGACGATGGCTATGCGCGGACGACGGCTACGGCTCACGGCCATGGTTCGTTTCCTCCCTGGCGCAGGCCTCGGAAGGCCCCCCGTTACTTGGCCGGGCGCACAGTGGTAAGCCGTGCGCCCGTACCCCTAGTGACGCGAGGCCGGGCTGTGGGGTTGCCCGCGGCTGCCTGCTGTCTTGGTACGTCCTTTACTTTTCGAGGACGGTATCAAGTGCCGTGCGCTGGAGGACAGCGAGTTCCGTGCAGCCGGAAACGGCCAGGTCGAGCAGGGCGTTGAGCTCGTCCCGGGCGAAGGGTTCGGCTTCGGCGGTGCCCTGGACCTCGACGAAGCGGCCGTCGCCGGTGCAGACGACGTTCATGTCGGTCTCGGCCTTGACGTCCTCTTCGTAGCAGAGGTCGAGGAGCGGGATGCCGCCGACGATGCCGACGGAGACCGCCGACACGGTGCCCGTGAGGGGCTGGCGGCCGGCCTTGATCAGCTTCTTGCCCTGGGCCCAGGAGACCGCGTCGGCCAGGGCCACGTAGGCGCCGGTGATCGCTGCGGTGCGCGTGCCGCCGTCCGCCTGGAGGACGTCGCAGTCGAGGACGATGGTGTTCTCGCCGAGTGCCTTGTAGTCGATGACGGCGCGCAGTGAACGGCCGATGAGGCGGCTGATCTCGTGCGTACGGCCGCCGATCCTGCCCTTGACGGATTCGCGGTCGCCGCGGGTGTTGGTGGAGCGGGGCAGCATGGAGTATTCGGCGGTGACCCAGCCCTCGCCGCTGCCCTTGCGCCAGCGCGGGACCCCTTCGGTGACGGAGGCGGTGCAGAAGACCTTCGTGTCGCCGAAGGAGACGAGGACGGAGCCCTCGGCGTGCTTGCTCCAGCCACGTTCGATGGTGACGGGGCGGAGCTGTTCAGGGGTGCGGCCGTCGATTCGAGACATGGCGTCGAGCCTAGCCGTAGGGCCGGCCGTCAGACTCCCGGCGTCCGCCCGGAGGGCGGGCCGAGCGGCGTCTGGTGCGTGCGATCGCAAGGCGCCGGAGCGCCCTCGTGGCGGAGCCACGTGGGCGGTTCGGCAACGCGGCGAGCGTGCGTGCCAGGCGTCGCTCGGCAGGCGGGAGTCTGACGGCCGGCCCTCAATGCGGAAGGGGCTCCTCCCGCGTCGGGAAGAGCCCCTCTTCGGTGAGCGGTGGGCTCACATCATGTCTTCGATGTCCGCGGCGATCGGGTCCGCGTCGGTGCCGATGACGACCTGGATCGCCGTGCCCATCTTGACGACGCCGTGTGCGCCGGCCGCCTTGAGGGCTGCCTCGTCCACGAGGGAGGCGTCGTGGACCTCGGTGCGCAGGCGGGTGATGCAGCCCTCGACCTCTTCGATGTTGTCGATGCCGCCCAGCCCGGCAACGATCTTCTCAGCCTTGGTGGCCATGTTGTTTCTCCCTGATCCGAACCGCTTTGTCGCAGTAACCCACAGTTGGCCCATCTTTGCGAGCGGTCATGTCGTACGTGCCGAATGATGGCGACCACGACAGCGGAACCGTCCGTCAGCTGGTCTACACCACCTTACCGAGGGGCGTCCATGAGTTCCGACAGCGCCGCCGCCGCCAGCCCTGTCCGCACCCGCTGGAACAACCTGTTCCAAAGCCTGCAGAAGATGGGCCGCAGTCTTCAGTTGCCCATCGCCGTCCTGCCCGCCGCGGGCATCCTCAACCGGCTTGGGCAGCCTGATGTGTTCGGCGAGGACGGGCTCGGCTGGGACAACGTCTCCAAGGTGATGGGCGGCGCGGGCGGCGCGTTGCTGGATGGCTCGCTGGGGTTGCCGATGCTGTTCTGCGTCGGTGTCGCGATCGGTATGGCGAAGAAGGCGGACGGGTCGACCGCGCTCGCGGCCGTCGTCGGGTTTCTCGTTTACTACAACGTGCTGCGGCAGTTCCCGGAGGGGTGCGGGGACGGTGCGACGAAGGTGGCGACCGGCTGCCAGGCGGCGGACGGCACGGTGACAGCGTTCACGTACCAGAATCCGGGGGTCTTCGGCGGCATCATCATCGGCTTGCTGTCGGCCTACTTCTGGCAGCGCTACCACCGCACCAGGCTGGTCGACTGGCTGGGCTTCTTCAACGGCCGCCGGCTGGTGCCGATCATCATGGCGTTCGTGGCGATCGCGTTCGCGGCGCTGTGTCTGTGGATCTGGCCGCCGGTCGGTGACGCGCTGGAGAACTTCAGCGACTGGATGAGCGATCTGGGCGCGTGGGGCGCGGGTGTGTTCGGTGTCGCCAACCGGGCGCTGCTGGTGATCGGTCTGCATCAGTTCCTGAACGTGCCCATCTGGTTCCAGTTCGGCACGTACACCAGGCCGGACGGCACGGTCGTGCACGGCGACATCAACATGTTCCTGGCGGGCGACCCGGACGCGGGCCAGTTCACCTCGGGCTTCTTCCCGATCATGATGTTCGCCCTGCCGGCCGCGGCCCTCGCCATCACGCACTGCGCCAAGCCGAGCCGCCGCAAGGAGGTCGGCGGCCTGATGCTGTCGGTGGCGCTGACCTCCTTCGTCACCGGCATCACCGAACCGATCGAGTACTCGTTCCTCTTCATCGCGCCCCTGCTGTACGCGGTCCACGCCGTGCTGACCGGTGTCTCGATGGCGGTGACCTGGGGCCTGGGCGTCCACGACGGCTTCAGCTTCTCGGCCGGCCTGATCGACTACGTGATCAACTGGAACCTGGCGACGAGACCCTGGGCGATCATTCCGATCGGTTTGTGCTTCGCGGTCGTCTATTACGTCATCTTCCGCTTCGCGATCACGAAGTTCGATTTGAAGACTCCGGGGCGGGAACCGGAGGAGGAGATCGAGGACGTAACGAAGGTCTGAACGTAACTTCGAGCGGGTTCCTTATCCGCCCTTCACCGTGCTACAAACAGGTCTACACCACTCAGTGGTGTAGACCACCACGTTGGAGGACGTATGAGCACCGCCACCGCTTCGGCGGTCCCCGCGAAGAGGCGGGGATCCGGACTTTTCCAGGGGCTGCAGAAGGTCGGCCGCAGCCTGCAGCTGCCGATCGCCGTACTGCCGGCGGCGGGCATTCTGCTGCGGCTCGGCCAGACCGACGTGCAGGAGAAGCTGAACCTGCCGGACAAGGTCACGGCAGTCTTCGCCACGGCCGGTGGCGCGATCTTCGACAACCTGCCGATGCTGTTCTGCATCGGTGTGGCGATCGGCTTCGCCAAGAAGGCCGACGGCTCGACGGCGCTGGCCGCCCTGGTCGGCTTCCTGGTCTACAGCAATGTCCTGAAGGCGTTCCCGGTCACCGAGGCGAAGGTCCAGGCCGGCGCAGACATAGCCGCGACCTACAACAACCCCGGTGTCCTCGGCGGCATCGTGATGGGTCTGCTGGCCGCGGTCCTGTGGCAGCGCTATCACCGCACCAAGCTGGTCGACTGGCTCGGCTTCTTCAACGGCCGCCGGCTCGTCCCGATCATCATGGCCTTCGTCGGCACCGTCATGGGTGTCTTCTTCGGTCTGGTCTGGGAGCCGATCGGTGAGGTCATCTCCGACTTCGGCGAGTGGATGACCGGTCTGGGCGCCTTCGGTGCGGGTCTGTTCGGTCTGATCAACCGTGCGCTGATCCCGGTCGGCATGCACCAGTTCGTGAACACCGTCTCCTGGTTCCAGATCGGCGACTTCACCAACGCGGCCGGTGAGGTCGTGCACGGTGACCTCAACCGCTTCTTCGCCGGTGACCCGGACGCCGGTCAGTTCATGTCGGGCTTCTTCCCGATCATGATGTTCGGTCTGCCGGCCGCCGCGCTCGCGATCGCTCACTGTGCTCGCCCCGAGCGCCGCAAGGCCGTGATGGGCATGATGATCTCGCTCGCCCTCACGTCCTTCGTGACCGGTGTGACCGAGCCGATCGAGTTCTCGTTCATGTTCATCGCCCCTGTGCTGTACGTGATCCACGCGGTCCTCACCGCCATCTCCATGGCGATCACCTGGGCGCTGGGCGTCCACGCGGGCTTCACCTTCTCCGCGGGCTTCATCGACTACGCACTCAACTGGAACCTGGCAACCAAGCCATGGCTGATCATTCCGATCGGCTTGGTCTTCGCGGCGATCTACTACTTCCTCTTCCGCTTCGCGATCACCAAGTTCAACCTCCCCACCCCGGGCCGCGAGCCCGAGGAGGAGCTCGAGGACCTCACCAAGGCGTGAGTGCCCGCCGTAAGGCATGACGAAGGCCCCGATACCGACTCGGTACCGGGGCCTTCGTCCGCGTAAGGCTCAGATCTCGTACGACACCCTCGGCGCCGCCAGTTCCACCGGGCCGTCGTACACCGCGCGGGCGTCGGCCAGGTTGATCTGGGGGTCGGTCCACGGGGGGATGTGGGTGAGGACGAGGCGGCGGGCGCCTGCCCGGGCCGCCGTCTCACCCGCCTCGCGGCCGTTGAGGTGCAGGTCGGGGATGTTTTCCTTGCCGTGCGTGAACGCGGCCTCGCACAGGAACAGGTCGGTGTCGCGGGCGAGTTCGTCGAGCGTCGGGGTGACGCCCGTGTCGCCGGAGTACGTCAGGGACTTCCCGTCGTGCTCGACGCGGATGCCGTACGCCTCCACCGGATGGGCCACGCGTTCCGTGTGCACCGTGAACGGGCCGATCTCGAAGGTGGACGGCTTGACCGTGTGGAAGTCGAAGACCTCGCTCATCGAGGAGGCCGAGGGGGTGTCCGCGTAGGCGGTGGTCAGCCGGTGTTCCGTGCCCTCGGGTCCGTAGACGGGGAGCGGGTCGCAGCGGCCGCCGTCGTGGCGGTAGTAGCGCGCGACGAAGTACGCGCACATGTCGATGCAGTGGTCGGCGTGCAGATGGCTGAGGAAGATCGCGTCAAGGTCGTAGAGACCGCAGTGGCGCTGCAGCTCGCCCAGGGCACCGTTGCCCAGGTCGAGAAGCAGCCGGAAGCCGTCGGCCTCGACGAGGTAGCTCGAGCAGGCCGATTCCGCGGACGGGAACGACCCCGAGCAGCCGACGACGGTGAGCTTCATGAAGCAGAAACCTCCGCTGGCGGGAATTGACAATGGGGTTGCGTCGGGGGTCGTGCGGTCCGTCGAGCGTAAGGCGCAAAACGTCCGGTCGCTCCTCCGCCAAGGGCTGTTGTGGGCGAACTCACCTGTGCTGTCACCGGTTCGGCTCGACGTGGGGAGCCTGTGCCGGGTGAGAAGGGCGCGCGGCGGTGTGTGCGCGCCGGTACCGTCTGTCGTATGGATACGTCCTGGTGGCTCGCGCTCGCGGCGGTGGTACTGCTCGCGCTGGTCGCCGCGCTCGTCGACGGATGGGGGCGGCGTGGGCCGCGGGGGCGCAGGACGCGGCCGCCGGGGCGGCCGGGCGGGCGGGTGGTGGCGCGGCCGCAGCCTGCGGAGATCTGGTGGGCGAGCGTGCCGTTCGAGGACGGGCCGGGGGGTAAGGACCGGCCGTGTCTGGTGCTCTCGGTGCGGGGGCGGCGGGCGACCGTCGCGAAGATCACCAGCAAGTATCACGATGAGCGGGCCGGGGTGATTCCGTTGCCGCCGGGGGCCGTCGGCGATGCGCAGGGTCGGGCCAGCTTCTTGGAGACGGACGAGTTGCGTGACGTGCCGATGGGGGATTTCCGGCGACGGGTGGGGGTGGTGGACCCGGTCCTTTGGGACCAGGTCCGTCACCTGGCTACGTGAGCGGGCCCTACGCCCAGAGTTGGCCCTGCAACGTCTCGATCGCTTCCTCCGTCGTCGTTGCCGTGTACACGCCCGTCGACAGGTACTTCCAGCCGCCGTCGGCCACGATGAACACGATGTCCGCGCTCTCGCCCGCCTTGACGGCCTTGTTGCCGACGCCGATGGCGGCGTGGAGGGCGGCGCCGGTGGAGACGCCGGCGAAGATGCCCTCCTGTTGGAGGAGTTCGCGGGTGCGGGTGACGGCGTCGGCGGAGCCGACGGAGAAGCGGGTGGTGAGGACGGAGGCGTCGTAGAGCTCGGGTACGAAGCCCTCGTCGAGGTTGCGCAGGCCGTACACGAGGTCGTCGTAGCGCGGTTCGGCGGCGACGATCTTGATGTCCGGCTTGTTCTCGCGGAGGTAGCGGCCGACGCCCATGAGGGTGCCGGTGGTGCCGAGGCCGGCGACGAAGTGGGTGATGGACGGGAGGTCCGTGAGGATCTCGGGCCCGGTCGTCGCGTAGTGCGCGCCCGCGTTGTCGGGGTTGCCGTACTGGTAGAGCATCACCCAGTCGGGGTGCTCGGCCGAGAGTTCCTTGGCGACGCGTACGGCGGTGTTGGAGCCGCCCGCGGCGGGGGACGGGATGATCTCGGCGCCCCACATGCCGAGCAGGTCCCGGCGTTCCTGCGAGGTGTTCTCCGGCATGACGCACACCATGCGGTAGCCCTTGAGCTTGGCCGCCATGGCGAGGGAGATGCCGGTGTTGCCGGAGGTCGGCTCGAGGATGGTGCAGCCCGGGGTGAGGCGGCCGTCCTTCTCCGCCTGCTCGATCATGTGCAGGGCGGGGCGGTCCTTGACGGAGCCGGTGGGGTTGCGGTCCTCCAGCTTGGCCCAGATGCGGACGTCGGCTGACGGCGACAGCCGCGGCAGGCGCACCAACGGGGTGTTGCCCACCGCGGCCAGCGGGGAGTCGTAACGCATGAGGGATCAGACCATGCCGCCGGCCACGGCCGGCAGGATCGTGACGTTGTCGCCGTCGGTGAGCTTGGTGTTGATGCCGTCGAGGAAACGGACGTCCTCGTCGTTGAGGTAGACGTTGACGAAGCGGCGCAGCTGGTCGCCGTCCACGATGCGGGCCTGGATGCCGTTGTGCCGGGACTCGAGGTCGGCGAACAGCGCGGCGAGGGTGTCACCACTGCCCTCCACCGCCTTCTGACCGTCGGTGTACTGGCGGAGGATGGTCGGGATGCGGACCTCGATGGCCATGGCTCAGGGCTCCTGTCGGGAGAAAGTCTGTCGTTGGACGCGCGGCAGCGCAGATACGGCAAGGTGTGGTGCGTGTGTGCGGCGCCGCGGCTCACGGCCGTACGGCGGCAGGGGTCGGCGTCAACAGATGGCGCTGGCGAGCCTGCACAGGTCGACGTGCAGCCGCGCCACGAGCAGCGTGCCCGGCGTCTTTTCGCTCACGTCGTGGAAAACCATGGGGTCATCGTATCGATTCCCGGTCCGGGTCCTGGAATGTGATCTCGCCTTTCGGACACATTTCATCCGCAGTACGAGATCAGTACGCCTCCACCACCTTGACCTCCTCCTCCGTCACCTCGCCCTCGATGATCCGGAACGAGCGGAACTGGAACGGGCCGAGGTCGTCCGTGTCCGCCGTCGAGACGAGGACGTAGTGCGCTCCGGGCTCGTTGGCGTACGAGATGTCCGTGCGGGAGGGGTGCGCCTCGGTCGCCGTGTGGGAGTGGTAGATGACCACCGGCTCCTCGTCGCGGTCGTCCATCTCGCGGTAGAGCTTGAGCAGGTCGCCGGAGTCGAACTCGTAGAACGTGGGCGACATGGCGGCGTTCAGCATGGGGATGAAGCGCTCGGGGCGGTCCGAGCCCGCCGGGCCCGCGATCACGCCGCACGCCTCGTCGGGGTGGTCCTTGCGCGCGTGGGCGACGATCCGGTCGACGAGCTCCTGGGTGATGGTCAGCATGTTCAGCAGGATAAGCAGAAGGCGGCCCCGTACCGAGGGTTGGTACGGGGCGGCTCACATTCCGGACTCCGGAGCGGCAACGCCCCTACAGGGGCGCGGGGAACTGCGCGACCAGCCACGAGGGACCCGCAGCCGGCCGACAGCCTCAACCCCCCCGAGTTCTTAGCCGATCTTCTCCAGCTCCGGCTCACCGCGCTGCGTGATCTCCGGGTTCCGCGACTTCAGTACGGCCCAGCCGATACCCAGCGCGGCGGCCCAGCCGGCCATCACGTACAGGCAGACGCGGGAGTCGGCGTCGTACGCGATCAGGCCGGTGACGAAGAGCAGGAACGCGATGGCCACGTAGGAGAACACCGCGCCGCCCGGGGCCGGGAAGGAGGAGGCGGGCAGCCGGCCCGCGACCACCGCGCGGCGGTACAGGACGTGGCTGATCAGGATCATCAGCCAGGTCCAGATGCCGGCCGCGGTCGCCACCGAGGTGACGTAGCCGAAGGCCTTCTCCGGGACGATGTAGTTGAGGATCACGCCGATGCCCATGAAGAGCACGGAGATGAGGATGCCGAAGGCGGGCGTCTTGGTCGACGACAGCTTGCTGAAGACCTTGGGGGCCTCACCGCTGTCGGCGAGGTTCCGCAGCATGCGGCCCGTGGAGTACATGCCGGAGTTGCAGGACGACAGGGCGGCGGTCAGTACGACGAAGTTGACGATGCCGGCGGCGGCCGGGATACCGATCATCGCGAAGGCCTTCACGAAGGGGCTGACGCCCTCCGCGAACTCGGTCCACTTCACCACGCACAGGATGACGGTGAGCGCGCCGACGTAGAACAGCGCGATACGCCAGGGCAGGGTGTTGATCGCCTTGGGGAGGGTCTTCTCCGGGTTCTCGGACTCGCCGGCCGTGACACCGACCAGCTCGACCGCGAGGTAGGCGAACATGACGCCCTGCAGGGTCATCAGGGACGAGCCGACGCCCTTGGGGAAGAAGCCGTCGAAGGCCCAGAGGTTGGAGACCGCGGCGGTGTCGCCGGCGGCGCTGAAGCCGAAGGTGAGCACGCCGAGACCGATCACGATCATGCCGATCAGCGCGGTCACCTTGACCATCGAGAACCAGAACTCGATCTCGCCGAACAGCTTGACCGAGATCAGGTTGGCCGCGAACAGGACGATCAGGAAGACCAGCGCCGTGACCCATTGCGGGATCGACGGGAACCAGTAGTTCACGTAGATCGCGGCGGCCGTCAGCTCGGCCATGCCGGTGACGACCCACATCAGCCAGTACGTCCAGCCGGTGAAGTAGCCGAAGAACGGGCCGAGGAACTCGCGGGAGTACTCCGCGAAGGAGCCCGAGACCGGGCGGTAGAGCAGGAGCTCGCCGAGCGCCCGCATGATGAAGAAGATGATGACGCCGGCGATGGCGTACATGAAGATGAGGCTGGGGCCGGCCTTGGCGATGTTCGCCCCGGCTCCCAGGAACAGGCCGACGCCGATGGCGCCGCCGATCGCGATCATCTGGACCTGGCGACTGCCGAGCCCGCGCTCGTACCCCTCTTCCGGGGTCTCCGTGCTGACCTGGGCGGAGGTCATGTGTGGTGCGCCTTTCTCCATGCCGACCCGGGCCTTCGTCGGCCTCGGATCGGGTCTCGATCCCCCCGGACTGCTGGAGCGTTGTGCCTAACCGGCGGTCGGCCGATCGGTGGCGCACCCGGCGGAACAATGGGTGGTGTTCGCCGGGCGGTCGTGAAGATTTATCACGGCCGCCATATTGATCACCGGCGCGGGATGTGGCGCACAGCACAAGGAGAAGCGGACAAAGGGCACTCAGGAGGTGCATACGACGCCGCTGCGGTGACGGGATCGTTATTCGGATTTGAGCGTCCGCTGAGCGAACACAACACCGTCACATTCAGGGCATAAGCGTGGAGACAAGCGTCTCCTGGAGCCCGCCCAGCCACAGATACGCCATCACCATCGGCTTGCGCGGATCCTCGTCCGGCAGCCGGTAGAGGAGGTCGGTGTCCTCTTCGTCCGTGATGTCGAGCCGGGAGCCGATCGCCAGGCGCAGGTCGTTGAGGGCTCCGAGCCACTGCCGGGACTCCGCGTCCGACAGCTTGAGGACCGCGCCGCCCTCGTCGACCGGGCGCAGCGCGTCCAGGGAGCGGATCACCGCGAGGGCGTTCTCACGCTTCCCGGCGCGCAGGTCGTTCTCGGTGTAGCGGCGGAACTCGGCGGAGTACGCCTTCTGCTCCGCGGCCTCCTCGGTCTGCGGCGTGCCCTCGGGGTCGCTGTAGGCGTCCGGGAAGAGCCGCTTGAGGACCGGGTCGGCGGGCGGTTCGCTCGGGCCCTCGGCGAACAGCTCGGCCAGCGGGTCCTCGGGGCCGTCCGCCCCGGGACCGGGGCCGATGAGCTCCAGGAGCTGGACGGCCAGCGACCGGATGATGGAGATCTCGACGTCGTCGAGTGCGACGGCCGCGCCGCCGCCGGGGAGCGGTTCGAATTGACCTGGCATGAAGTGAGTTCGCTACTTCCGGTCCTGCGAGCGGGTTCGGATCACGTCCGGTCCTGCCTACGAGTTCGGGTCATTTCCGGTCGTGCTGGAGGGTGGCCCACAGACCGTAGCCGTGCATCGCCTGCACGTCGCGTTCCATCTCCTCGCGGGTCCCGCTGGAGACGACCGCCCGGCCCTTGTGGTGGACGTCGAGCATGAGCTTGGTGGCCTTGTCCTTCGAGTAGCCGAAGTACGTCTGGAAGACATACGTCACGTAGCTCATGAGGTTGACCGGGTCGTTGTGCACGATCGTGACCCAGGGGACGTCCGGCTCGGGTACAGCGAAGACCTCCTCCGCCGTCTCGGGGCGTTCGATCTCTACGGGCGCGGGTGACGTCACATGGCCCATGCTGCCACCGGAGGGGGGTGGTCGCACAAATGCGCCTTGCAATCAGACTCGATCGACCCCAAATCGTCAGAGTGACGAGATGGGGGGTATCATCTTCAGTCATGGACACAGCGGACCTTGGGCTGCCGGTGGATGTTCCCTCGACGGCGCTCTTCACGGACCAGTACGAGCTGACGATGCTGCAGGCCGCGCTGAGGGCGGGCACCGCCGAGCGGCGGAGCGTGTTCGAGGTCTTCACCCGGCGGCTGCCCGACGGGCGGCGCTACGGCGTCGTCGCGGGCACCGGACGGGTGCTGGACGCCGTGGAGAACTTCCGTTTCGACGCGGACGTCCTCGGCTTTCTGCGCGAGCGCGGGATCGTCGACGAGGAGACCCTGACGTGGCTCGCCGGCTACCGCTTCAGCGGTGACATCTGGGGCTACCCCGAGGGCGAGGTGTACTTCCCGGGCTCGCCGATCATGCGGGTCGAGGGCTCCTTCGCCGAGTGCGTGCTGCTGGAGACCGTGATCCTGTCGATCCTCAACCACGACTCCGCGGTGGCCGCCGCGGCGTCCCGGATGTCGGCGGCGGCCGGCGACCGGCCCCTGATCGAGATGGGCGCCCGCCGCACCCACGAGCTCTCGGCCGTCGCCGCCGCCCGCGCCGCGTACGTCGGCGGCTTCACGACTACCTCCGACCTGGCCGCCGGTTTCCGCTACGGCATCCCGACCGTCGGCACCTCCGCCCACGCCTTCACCCTGCTGCACGACCGTGAGCGGGACGCCTTCCAGGCCCAGGTGAACTCGCTGGGCCGGAACACGACGCTGCTGGTGGACACGTACGACGTCGCCGAAGCCGTCCGTACGGCGGTGGAGGTCGCCGGGCCCGAGCTGGGTGCCGTGCGGATCGACTCCGGGGACCTGCTGCTGGTCGCGCACCGGGTGCGGCAGCAGCTGGACGAGCTGGGCGCGCGGGACACGAAGATCATCGTCACCTCGGACCTGGACGAGTACGCGATCGCCTCGCTGGCTGCGGCGCCGGTGGACGCGTACGGCGTCGGCACCCAGCTGGTGACGGGATCCGGCCATCCCACGTGCTCGATGGTCTACAAGCTGGTAGCCCGTGCCGAGTCAGCCGACCCGAAGGAACCCCTGGTACCGGTCGCGAAGAAGTCCAGCGGCGGTAAAACGTCCATCGGCGGCCGCAAGTGGGCCGCTCGACGGCTGGACGAGGAGGGGGTCGCCGAGGCCGAGGTCGTCGGCACCGGAGCCGTCCCCGGCGAGCTGGCCGGCCGGCAGCTGCTCGTGGAGCTGGTCAAGGGCGGTGACGTGGTCGCACGTGAACCGCTGGACGTCCCGCGCGACCGGCACATGGCCGCCCGCGCGAATCTGCCGCTGTCCGCTACGCAGCTGTCGCGGGGGGAACCCGTGATTCCGACCGAGTACGTGCACGGGCGCTCGGGTAGTTAGAGGCGGCGCTCCGGCGCAAGCCCTGAAATGCCCCCTCCCCTAGGGCCCTCCCAGTCTCTAGGCTCGTAACTTCACACCGGCGAGCCCGCAACCCTGTTCCACCCCGACCCCATAGTCGAAGGACACCGACCATGCGCCGCGCCTTGATCGTCGTAGACGTGCAGAACGATTTCTGCGAGGGGGGCAGCCTCGCGGTGGCCGGGGGTGCCGATGTGGCCGCCGCCATCACCGAGCTGATCGGGCAGGCGCCCGCCGGCTACCGGCATGTGGTGGCCACGCGCGACCACCACATCGCGCCCGGCGGACACTTCGCCAGCAACCCCGACTACGTCCACTCCTGGCCGGCGCACTGTGTCGCCGGCACGGAGGGCGTGGGCTTCCACCCCAACTTCGCGCCCGCCGTCGCCTCCGGCGCCGTCGACGCCGTGTTCGACAAGGGGGCGTACTCGGCGGCGTACAGCGGCTTCGAGGGCGCCGACGAGAACGGGGTGCCGCTGGCGGACTGGCTGCGGGCGCGGGAGGTCACCGAGGTGGACGTGGTCGGGATCGCCACCGACCACTGCGTGCGCGCCACCGCGCTGGACGCGGCGCGGGAGGGGTTCCGTACGCAGGTGCTGCTGGACCTGACCGCGGGGGTCACCGAGGAGACCACGGAGCGGGCGCTGGAGGAGATGCGGGAGGCGGGCGTGGAGCTTTCGGGCAAGCCCGTCGTCTAGCGCGTCACGCCGGTGCCGCCGGACGCCGCCTCAGTGCCCTGATCGGGTGCCACAGCTCCTGTGACAGGGTCGGTACGCCGTCGTCCGGGGCCGTGCGCCATATCAGGCCGTCGGGGTGGTGGAGGACCGCGGTGATCTCGTCCGGGGTCGGCGGGGCCGCGTTGCCGCGGAGGTAGACCGCGCGCATGCCCAGGTTGCGGAGCCTGGTCAGGGCGCGGGCCCGGTTCTGGGCGTGTACCAGGACACGTACACAGTTCGTGCCGTCGACGGTGGGGCTGGGCAGGTTCAACGCCACCACCACGCTGCCGGACGGCAGCCTGCAGAAACCTCCTACGGCCATTCAGTCACTTCCCCGTTCCCAGCGGTGTCAATAAGAGAATCACAGGACGCACCTAAACACGATCGGCGGCAACCCGCCAGGGGCTGCCGCCGAATCGCGCTCTGACCTGCGAAAACGTTGACTACTTCACTGCGGGGCCGACTTCGAGCGAGATCGTCGAGCCGTTCTTGGCCTCCTTGACGATCTTGATCTTGGTGTTGGTGTCAGTGATCTTGACGCCCGCGAGCGGGGTGCTCTCGTCGTAGTAGGTGCTGGTGTGGTCGTTGAAGACCGGCACCCCCTTCTTCGCCGGGATCTTGGTCTGCACGCCCGCGTTGTGCAGCGTCAGACCGTCCGTGCGGTAGAGGCTGAACGGCGAGTCGTACGACTGGATGCGGCTGCGCATCAGCGTGCCGTCGGACCACTTCATCGCCGTCGGGTGGGCGTCGACCGGCAGGAGCAGCCCGGTGCCCTTGTGCTGGCTGGTGTTGTTGTCCGCCTGGGAGGTGTCCCACTTCCAGATCAGCAGCCCGTTCTGGTACGGGAAGTGCTCCACCCAGGACGGACGGGTCGTCGAGAAGCCGAAGTTGTACGGGCCGACCTTGAGGGTCTTGTCGTACGACACGTACTGGCGGTTCTCGGCGATGTAGTACTGCGCGTACTTCTTGGTGAACGAGGCGCCGATGCGGGAGAAGCCGGTCGCGGTCCACGCGGCGTCCGCCGTCTCGGCGTTGTCCGAGAAGAGCGGGCTGCCGTCGGCGGTCAGGGTGATCGCGTCGGCCGCGAAGCCCTTCAGCGCCACACCGCCGTCGGAGTAGTAACGGAAGCGGAGTTGGATGTTCTGGCCCGCGTACGCGTCCAGGGAGTACGACAGCTTCTTGTAGCCGTCGACCGAGCCGGTGAGGGCGGGGTTGCCGCCGCCGTCGCGCGGGATGGCCTGTCCGTCCACCGTGCCGTCCACGGGGGTCCACTTGGCGCCGCCGTCGGTGGAGACCTCGGTGTAGAGGTAGTCGTAGTCCTTCTCGATGTCGTAGAAGCCGTCGAGGGTCAGCGTGGCCGAGGACTTGCCCGTCAGATCGACGGAGCGGGTCAGGGTGTTGCGGAGGTCGTTGCCGCTGCCGCTCCACCACTGGCTCGCGCCCTCGGCGGGGGCGACGATCTCGGTGGTGACCGCCTTCTCGGGCAGCGTGACCACGAGGGCCTGCTTGTTCTTGGTGTTGTACTCGGCGACGCCCAGCTTGTGCTTCGACTTGGTCGCGGCCTTCGCCGTGTCGTAGTCGAGCCAGCCGAGTTGGAGCTTGTCCCAGGCGGTCATGTCGCCGGGCAGGTCGCCGATGGTGTCCTTGCCGGTGCCGAGCCAGGAGCCGGAGGACATCAGGGTCCAGAAGCCGGTGGAGTTCTCGCCGCCGCCGGAGGTGTCGTAGTGGTCCGGCAGACCGAGGTCGTGGCCGTACTCGTGGGCGAAGACGCCGAGTCCGCCGTTCTCCGGCTGGATGGTGTAGTCGCCGACCCAAATGCCGGTGCTGCCGATCTGGGTGCCGCCGAGCTTGTTGTTGTCGGGGCCGGTGGAGCCGGCGTCGGTGCCGAAGGCGTACCAGCGGTGCGCCCAGATCGCGTCCTCGCCCTGTGCGCCGCCGCCCGCGGACTCGTCCTCACCTGCGTGCACGACCTGGAAGTGGTCGATGTAGCCGTCGGACTCGTTGAAGTCGCCGTCGCCGTCGAAGTCGTAGCGGTCCCACAGGTCGTACTCGGCGAGCTTGGCCTTGATCTCGGCGTCGGTCTTACCAGCTGCCTTCTGCTGGTCGGCCCACGCGGTCACGCCGTCCTGCACCGCGAACCAGGCGCAGTTGTCGGGGTCGCACTTGTTGGAGCCGTAACGGGCCTCGTTGTAGGGGACCTTGACCCAGTCGGCGACCTCGCCCTCGATGGAGTAGCGGCCCGAGGACTGCTTCTCGTAGTAGGTCTTCATCGAGGCGGTGCCCTCGCCGAAGTACAGGTCCTGGAAGTGCTCCTGGTTGTAATCCGCCTGCCAGGCCGTGCTGTTGTCCTCAGCACGGTCCGGCTCGGCTATCTGGTTGTGCAGCGGGCCGGGCGTGCCGCCGTAGCGGGGGTCCGTCTGGTCGCCGAACTCGACGAGGATCGTGAAGATCTTGTCGGTCTTCTCTCGGCCCAGCTCTACGTACTTGCTGTCGCCCTTCTTGCTCTTCAGCTGGACGACCTTGGAGCCGTCGCGCTCCTTGACCTGGGCGTCGCCGGAGAGAACCTGGTTGAGGGCCTCCTGGCGCTGCGCCTCCTGGGTCTTGGTGAACGGGCCGTCGAGGTCGTGCTCTTCCTGGTGCCGATCCGTGAGCGGGTCGTGCCGGTTCACGGCGGCCGGCTCCGCGGCGGTGTCGGCCTGTGCCACGGTGAAGGCGGAGATCGTGGCGGTGGCCGCGGCGAGCGCGACGGTCGTGGCCGCGGCTCTGAACGTCCAGGGTCTTCTGGTCACTTGAGATCCTCCCCCGCGTCCGGGCACGCGGAAGGGGCTCCTGGGTCTGGAAGGTCCGCGTGCGCGTGAGAGACGCGTGTAGTCAAGTGACGACATTTGACTAGAGGTTGAACTGAAAAGACAGACCTTGACTTGAGCAAGTCAAGTGCATTACTGGGGCCTTACTAACGGGCGCGTGGGTCCGTCCACTTGCTGGACGGTGTGACTCGATGCGCCCCCCATGCACCGATACTGTTGGTTAGGTCACGCTTACCGTTCGTTCCACTCGGGCATCCCTGCGATTAGAGTCGGTTGGCGGCTCGCCCGGAAGACCGACGCAATGCCAGGCCGGCGCCCCTTCTCACCCCCATTTCCGAGGACACGATTGCCATGCCTCGTCCGACTGCGCCTCGACCGACCGCCGCACAGCTCGCCTACGGTTCATGCACCGTGATCTTCTCGACCCTCGCCATGCTGCTGCTGTCACAGACGAGTTCGGGTGTGGGGATCGCGGTCATCGCCGTCGCGGCGCTCGCTCTCGGGCTCCTGGTCGCCATGACGGTTCCCCTGCCGAAGCCGAGCGCGACCGCCGCGCCATCGGCCGAGGCCCCCACCACCACACCGGAGCGCGTACCGGTGAATTCCGGCAAGGCTGCCTGAATCCCGCAGCCTGATCTCGTACGTACGACCGGCGGGCCCGTGCTGCACGGGCCCGCCGGTCGTTTGCCGTGCCGTCAGGTGGTGACCACGACGGTCTTGGCCGCCTTGTCGTGCAGGCCCTGCTTGTACGGCTTGTCGAAGTAGCTCACGCCACCCGAGATCGCGGTCCAGATGCAGGCGCAGCAGAAGGCGAACGGGATCCACAGCACCAACGACCGCACCAGCGCCGTCTGCACCGAAGGCGTGGAGCCGTTGTCGAGGTTGGCCACGCGCATCTTCAGCCACTTCTTGCCCAGGGTCTGCCCGGTCTTGGCCATCAGGAAGGTGTCGTAGGCGATGTAGAGCACGGCGGCGACCGCGGACTGCGCGAACGACTTGCCGTACTCCACCTCGTCGGCGTCGACGTCGTACTCGCTGACACCGAAGCCCCAGGTGAGCAGCCAGACGACGATTCCGACGAGGATCATGTCGATGATGCGGGCGAGCGTGCGTTTGCCGCTGTCGGCGAGCGGCGGCATACCGGCGAGCGGATCACTCGGGTACGAGCCGCCGCCGTAGGGGTCACCGCCGTAGGGCGGGGGCTGGGCGCCGCCGTGCGGGGCGTTGTACGGCGAGCCCGATCCCTGTTCTGGCGGGGGCTGCTTCCTGAACGGGTCGTCTTCCGGCGGCTGCTGGCCGGAGCCGGGGGGCGGTTCGCTGCTCATGGCCCGAGTCGACCGCGAACTTTCCGGCTCCGCATCCGGCGAGCGGCCGTCCGGAGTACTAAATCAACTGGTCCTTCTGGAGTACACGTCACCCGGCGACGAACGTATGCGCCGCCTTGTCATGCCAGCACTGGCGCCAGGGCCGGTCGAACAGACCCCACATGACACCCACCACACCGACGACGAGCAGCCCGGGCACGCTGTAGACGAGCCAGCGGCGGACGGCCGCGCCGAACGACGGGGGCTCATGGCCCTCGATGTCCCGCACGTCCAGACCGAGCAGCTTCTTGCCGAGGGTGCGGCCCCATTTGTGGGTGGGCAGCGCCTCGTAGGCGACACCGAAGAGCAGCAGGACGGCCAGCACGATGCCGAGATACGTCGATGTCGTGCCGTCGAGCAGCCAGACGGTGACGGTCTCGCCGGACAGCTTGGCCGCGTCGATCTTCTCGTTGACGTGGTCCATCGCCTTGGTGCCGAGAGGGACGGCGGCGACGGAGGTGACGGCGGCGAGCACGAGGGTGTCGACGAGCCGGGCGGCGAGCCGCTTGCCGAGCGCGGCCGGACGGGCCGACGCCTGGCGCCTGGCCGCCGCCTGGAAGATGTCCTCCACCGGCGGCTTCCAGGGCGCCACGGGCCGGTCCTCGCCGGGCACTCCGGCGAGCAGGTGCACCTGCTGCGCCCAGGAGGGCTGCCCGCCACCGGAGCCGCTCGTCACGGGCGTGCCGGACTGGGGGGCGCCGGGCTGCTGGGGGACGGCGGGGGACGGCTGCTGGGGGGCCATGGGGGCGGGCGTGGCCGCGGCGGGTGGGGCGGGCTGCTGCACGGCCGCGGCACGGGCGGCGGCGGCCTTTCCGGCGCCGAAGCCGGGGCTTCCGGGGGTGCCGGAGGAAGGCTCGGCGGCGGGGGCGGAGGAGGCCGGGGCGGCACCGGCCGACGCGGCCGCACCGCCCGAGCCCTGGGCGCCGAACCCGGGCGTCCCGGAGCCACCACTCGGCGCCCCCGTACCGGCAGAACCGGTTCCGCCCGGGGCTGTTCCGGCTGTGCTCCCGCTCTGCGCCCCCGCTCCCCTGGTCTGCTGTGGGGTGCGCGGGGAGAGCGCGCGGAACTTCATCGTGCCGTCGGGGGCCTCGTCGGTGCCGGGGCTCGCGGACGCGGCCGCCGCGCCGGGGCCGGGTGTCGGCCGGCGGAAGACGAACGTGTTGCCGGAGGCGACGCCGTCCGACTCGGCGGGCGGGATGGTCGCCGTGCCGTCCGTGCTGGCGGTGGCCTGGCCGTCCGGCTGGGCCTGGGGGTCCGCGGGCACCCTCGGGTCGGCGTCCTGCGCGGCGCCCCAGGAGACACGGCGGTCCTGGTCGCCGCCGAAGCCGGTCTGCCGGGAGCGGTCGGCGCCCCACGCGGACGCGGGCTCGGGCCGGCTGCCGTACTGGGCGTCGCCCGGACTGGGGGCACCCGACGCACCCGCCGGGTCCTCGTCGAAGAAGTGCGGGCCCGTCTCCTCGACCTGCGCCGAAGCCGGGTCGGAGCCGGTCGGCGGGGCGAGCGGCTCGCCGTCCGTCGGGGCCGGACGGCTGGTGCCCGGGACCCAGGAGGTGCCGTTCCAGTACCGGACATATCCGGGAATGGAGGGGTCCGGGTAGTAGCCCTCGCGGGGCCTGTCGTCACCTGGGGCCGGGGTTGGGGCGCTCATGTCCGTCGTCCCGTATCTGCTCGGGGGTCATCTGGGGGCCTCCACATCTATCAGACCGGCGCAACAACCACCGCCAGTCCCGTAGGACCCACCCCTTTCCGGGCAACCTCGTACACGTACTTCACACGCCCCGGAGCCAAGCGACCCCACTCGGCGAAAAAAGTTACGGGAACCCTCGTAATGGTTCCAGCCCTCCCCCCTCTCCACTCGTACGGGCCCACGCCAGGGCCCACGAGAGCGCCATGAGAAGCGACATGAGAGAGGAAACACGCCCTATGTACAGCGTGGTAGAGCGGGAGCTGGAGCTGAGGCTCATCCTGTCGCCGGAGCGGAGCATCCCGGTCCCGGCCCGGCTGAGCTTCCGCAGCGACGACCCGTACGCCGTCCACATCTGCTTCCACATCAACTCCGATGCCCCGGTGCACTGGACGTTCGCCCGTGAGCTGCTCGTCGAGGGCGTGTTCCGGCCCTGCGGTACCGGGGACGTACGGGTGTGGCCGACGAAGGCCGAGGGGCGCAGCGTCGTCCTGATGGCGCTGAGTTCACCCGACGGGGACGCCCTGCTGGAGGCGCCCGCGGCCCAGGTGTCGGCCTGGCTCGAGCGCACGCTGCGGGTGGTGCCCCCGGGGACTGAGGGCGAGCAGCTGGGGATCGACGACGCGCTCGACCAGCTGCTCGCCCGGTGACCGTAGGAGAACTCGCAGGTCAGAAGAGCTTGCCCGGATTCAGGATGCCCAGCGGGTCGAAGACGGACTTCACCGCCCGCTGCATCTCCACCCCCACCGGGCCGATCTCGCGGGCCAGCCACTCCTTCTTCAGCACGCCCACGCCGTGTTCGCCGGTGATCGTGCCGCCGAGTTCCAGGCCAAGCGCCATGATCTCGTCGAAGGACTCGCGGGCCCGCCGGGACTCGTCGGGGTCCTGGGCGTCGAAGCAGACGGTCGGGTGCGTGTTGCCGTCACCGGCGTGGGCGACGACGCCGATGGTGAGCTGGTACTTCTCGGCGATCCGCTCGGTCCCTTCGAGCATGTCGCCCAGGCGCGAGCGGGGCACGCACACGTCGTCGATCATCGTCGTGCCCTTGACCGCCTCCAGCGCGGTGAGCGACAACCGCCGTGCCTGGAGGAGGAGTTCCGACTCGGCCAAGTCGTCCGCCGGTACGACCTGGGTGGCGCCGGCCGCCTCGCAGAGCGCGCCGAGGGCGGCGAGGTCGGCGGAAGGGTCCGGAGTGTCGAAGGCCGCCAGCAGCAGCGCCTCCGTCGTCTCGGGCAGTCCCATGTGCGCCATGTCGTTGACGGCTTTCACCGTCGTACGGTCCATCAGTTCGAGGAGGGACGGCACGTGTCCTCCCGCCATGATCCGGCATACGGCATCGCACGCGGCGCTCCCGGACGCGAACTCGGCGGCCAGCACCAACTGCTGCGGCGGCTGCGGCCTCAGCCCCAGGATCGCCCGTACGACGATGCCGAGCGAGCCCTCCGAGCCCACGAACAGGCGGGTCATGTCGTACCCGGCGACGCCCTTCGCCGTGCGGCGGCCGGTGGTCATGAGCCGCCCGTCGGCCAGGACGACGTCCAGTCCGAGGACGTACTCGGCGGTGACCCCGTACTTCACACAGCACAGGCCGCCCGACGCCGTCCCGATGTTGCCGCCGATCGTGCACATCTCCCAGCTGGAGGGGTCCGGCGGGTAGTACAGGCCGTGTTCGCCGACCGCGCGGGACAGCGCGGCGTTGATGACGCCGGGTTCGACGACGGCGATACGGTCCACCGGGTTGATCTCGAGGATGCGGTCCATCTTGGTGAGGGACAGCACGATGCAGCCGTCGGAGGCGTTCGCCGCGCCCGACAGGCCGGTACGGGCACCCTGCGGGACGACCGGGACGCGCAGCTCGGTGGCGATGCGCATGACGTGCTGCACCTCTTCGACCGTGCGCGGCAGTACGACCACGGCGGGGGCGCCGGCCGGGCAGAAGCTGGCCATGTCGTTGGCGTAGGAGGCCGTGACGTCGGGGTCGGTGAGGACGGTCTCAGCGGGCAGGCCGCTGAGCAGGCGGTCGAGAAGGTTGCCGGTCACTTCGTCACGAGGCGCTTCGATACGGCTCATGATCACAGGTTCGCACCCGGGGCCATCGGTGTGAACCCCGTCCGCACAAGGCTTCGGGTGCGGGGATGCGGTCGTCGTGTTGACGCACAGTGAGCGCCATGGGGAACCAAGAGGAAGCGCCTGCCGAGGTGCGCAAGCCTGTCGCCCGGTGGCTGCCGCTCGCGGCCGTCGCCGCGTGCGCCGTACTCGGTGTGGTGCTGATGCTGCTGCCCGGGGAACGGCCGGAATCGCGGGCGCCGGCTCCGGCGCCGGGGGCGCAGGCGCTGACGGCGGTCGGTTCCGGGGTGCCGGCCGCGCTGCCCGGCCTGGCGGCGCTGATCGGCGAGCACGAGGCACGGGTGCGGGTGCATCCCGAGGACGCGCGGTCCTGGGCGGTGCTCGGGACGGCGTACGTCGAACAGGGGCGGCGGATCGCGGAGCCGTCCTACTTCCCGCGGGCCGAGCAGGCGCTGCGTATGTCCTTGCGGACCCGGGCGGAGGGGAATGTGCAGGCGCTGACCGGGATGGCGGCGCTGGCGAACGCGCGGCGTGACTTCCCGGCGGCGCGGAAGTGGGGGCAGGACGCGCTGGAGCTGGACGCGAAGCGCTGGGCGACGTATGCGGTGCTCATCGACGCCTATACGGGCCTTGGCGATCACAAGGCGGCCGAGCGGACGCTGGACCGGATGCTGGAGCTGCACTCCGGGCCCGCCGCCCTCGCGCGGGCCGGGGCCGTCTACCGCGACCAGGGCCGGCGCGAGGACGCCGCCGCCGCGCTGGCCGACGCGGCGGCCGGAGCCGAGGCGCCCGCCGAGAAGGCCGCGTATCTGGAGCGGGGCGGGCAGCTGGCGTTCGAGCGCGGGGGCCTCGAGGTCGCGCTGCTCCACTTCCAGCAGGCGGTCCGTATCGACCCCGACCAGCGGGCCGCACAGGCCGGGCTGGGGCGGGCGCTGGCGGCGCTGGGACGGACGTCGGAGGCGCTGAACGCGTACCGGATGGCCCTCGCCAAGCAGCCGCTGCCGCAATACGCCCTCGAACTGGGCGAGTTGTACGAGTCGCTGGGGCTCCATCAGGCGGCGCGTGTGCAGTACGACCTGCTGCGGGAGCGGGTGCGGAGTGCCACGGCGGGCGGGGCCGACGAGGAGCTGGTCCTCGGGCAGTTCGAGGCGGACCACGGGGACCCGGAGGCGGCGGTACGGCGACTGCGCGCCGAGTGGCAACGCCAGCCCGGGATCGCCGTGGCCGACGCGCTGGGGTGGGCGCTGCACCGGGCCGGGCAGCACGAGGAGGCACTGAAGTTCGCGACACGGGCGACGGACGAGAAGCACGGGGGTGGGGTGCGCAGCGCCCTGTACGCGTATCACCGGGGCATGATCGAGGGCGAGTTGGAGCTGTACGGGCCGGCCCGCCGGCACCTTCAGGAGGCACTGCGGATCAACCCGTACTTCTCGCCGTGGCGGGTTCCCACGGCACGGGAGGCGTTGCAGGGACTCGGCGACCTGCCGGCCGACGAGCCCCTACCTGCATAGTTTCCTGGTTACAGGTTGCCCCGCTTCTCCTGCTCCCGCTCGATCGCCTCGAACAGGGCCTTGAAGTTGCCCTTGCCGAAGCCCATCGAGCCATGGCGTTCGATCAGCTCGAAGAAGACGGTCGGGCGGTCCTGGACCGGCTTGGTGAAGATCTGCAGCAGGTAGCCGTCC
Source organism: Streptomyces sp. NPDC050211 (assembly GCF_040656035.1). NCBI lineage: Bacteria > Bacillati > Actinomycetota > Actinomycetes > Kitasatosporales > Streptomycetaceae > Streptomyces > Streptomyces sp. NPDC050211. Next base: position 69,303 of record NZ_JBFALC010000002.1, on the reverse strand, counting down.
TCGTCGCGGTCGGCGAGGATCTTCAGTTCGCGGAGGGTCTCGACGGGGACGCGGGTGTCGCCGACCCACTCGCCGAGGGTGTCGTAGTACGAGTCGGGGGTGTCGAGGAACCGCACGCCGGCCGCCCGCATCGTCCGTACCGTCTGGACGATGTCGTTGGTGTTGAGCGCGATGTGCTGGACGCCCGCGCCGCCGTAGAACTCCAGGTACTCGTCGATCTGGGACTTCTTCTTGGCGAGGGCGGGCTCGTTGATCGGGAACTTGACCTTGAGCGTGCCGTCGGCGACGACCTTGGACATGAGCGCGCTGTACTCGGTGGCGATGTCGTCGCCCACGAACTCCTTCATGTTCGTGAAGCCCATGACCTTGTTGTAGAAGCCGACCCATTCGTTCATGCGGCCGAGTTCGACGTTGCCGACGCAGTGGTCGATGGCCTGGAAGGTGCGCTGCGCGGGCGGCTGGACGAGCGGGGTGGCGGCGGTGAAGCCGGGGAGGTACGGGCCGTCGTAGCCGCCGCGTTCGACGAGGGTGTGGCGGGTCTGGCCGTACGTGGCGATCGCGGCGAGGGTGACCGTGCCGTGCTCGTCCTTCAGCTCGTACGGCTCGGTGACCGAGCGCGCGCCGTGCTCGACGGCGTACGCATACGCGGCACGGGCGTCCGGGACCTCGATGGCGAGGTCGATGACACCGTCGCCGTGCTCGGCCACGTGCTCGGCGAGGAAATGGCCCCAGGTGGTCGCGGGCTTGATCACCGAGGTGAGGACGAAGCGGGCGGAGCCGTTGGTGAGGACGTAGCTCGCGGTCTCGCGGCTGCCGGTCTCCGGTCCGGAGTAGGCGACGAGCCGCATGCCGAAGGCGGTGGAGTAGTAGTGCGCCGCCTGCTTGGCGTTGCCCACGGCGAAGACGACCGCGTCCATTCCCTTGACCGGGAAGGGGTCGGCCTGCCGGGCGGTGTCGGGAGTGTGGTGTGTGGTCTGCGTCATAGCGGAAGCCTCGCGCCGGCTTGCAAGGTGCGCAATAGTTTGCGAAATGGCTGAGCAATCTGACCAGTGAAGCGCCCGGACCGGCGGGCTTCCTGTACAGGATGACCACCCTGGAGGACCGTATGGCGATCGATCATCTGGACGGGCGGATCATCGGGCTGCTGGCGCGGGAGCCGCGGATCGGGGTGCTGGAGATGTCCCGGCGGCTGGGGGTGGCCCGGGGGACGGTGCAGGCGCGGCTCGACCGGCTTCAGTCGAATGGCGTCATCCGGGGGTTCGGGCCCGAAGTGGATCCGGCGGCGCTCGGCTATCCGGTCACGGCGTTCGCGACGCTGCAGATCCGGCAGGGGCAAGGGGCCGACGTACGGGCGCACTTGGCGACCGTGCCGGAGGTGCTGGAGCTGCACACGACCACCGGCACCGGGGACATGCTGTGCCGGCTCGTGGCCCGGTCGAATGCCGATCTTCAGCGGGTGATCGACCTGGTTGTCGGTTTTGATGGCATCGTCCGGGCCTCCACCGCGATCGTCATGGAGAACCCTGTTCCGCTGCGGATCATCCCGCTGGTGGAGCAGGCGGCGCTTCCTGAGTGAGCCGAAGGGGCTGCAAGCGCCCCGCAGGTGAACGAGCGATCAAAGGGGACCTGGGCAACCGACGGGAGTGATACCGAGCCTCTGAGGTGACCGCGGGTGAACTTCTGGGAGTACCTGGGCAACCGGCATCAGCAGTTGCTCGCGGATGCCGGGCAACACGCCAGCGCGGTCTTCCAGTGCATGGTCGTGGCGACCGCGCTGGGCGTCCTGATCGGGATCGTGACCTACCGGAGCGAGTGGGCCGGAAGCCTCGCCACGACGACCACCTCGACCATTCTGACCATCCCGTCGCTCGCCATGATCGGTCTGCTCATCCCGATCGTCGGGCTGGGCGTGCCGCCCACGGTGATCGCGCTGACGCTGTACGGGCTGCTGCCGATCGTGCGCAACTCGATCGTCGGGCTGCGCGGGGTCGATCCGACGCTGGTGGACGCAGCGACCGGCATCGGGATGTCGCGCGTGGCCCGGCTGGTGCGGATCGAGCTGCCGCTGGCCTGGCCGCCGATCCTGACCGGGATCCGGGTCTCGACGCAGATGCTGATGGGCATCGCGGCGATCGCGGCGTACGCCTCCGGGCCCGGCCTCGGCAATGTGATCTTCCGTGGGCTGGCCTCGCTGGGCAGCAAGAACGCGATCAACCAGGTGCTCGCGGGAACGCTCGGGATCATCATCCTGGCGTTGTTGTTCGATGCCGCGTACGTCCTCATCGGGCGGCTGACCATCCCCAGGGGGATCCGTGCCTGAGACCTCCGTAGCCGCGACCTCCGAAGCCTCCGTAGCCGAGAAGGCGACCTCCGGTGCCTCCATCGAGCTGGAGCACCTCACCAAGCGGTATCCGGGGGCCCCACAGCCTGCCGTGGACAGCGTGAACATGGAGATCAAGGCGGGCGAGATCGTCATCTTCGTCGGGCCCTCCGGCTGCGGGAAGTCCACGACACTCAAGATGATCAACCGGCTGATCGAACCGACCGGCGGACGCATCCGCATCAACGGCGAGGACGTCACCGACATGGACCCGGTGAAGCTGCGCCGCAACGTCGGGTACGCCATCCAGGCGTCCGGCCTCTTCCCGCACATGACGGTCGCCCAGAACATCGCGCTGGTGCCGAAGATGATCGGCTGGCCGAAGGCGCGGATCAGAGCGCGGGTGGAGGAGATGCTGGATCTCGTCGGGCTCGACCCGGGCGAGTTCCACGGCCGCTATCCGCGCCAGCTCTCCGGCGGTCAGCAGCAACGCGTGGGCGTGGCACGGGCGTTGGCGGCCGATCCGCCGGTGCTGCTGATGGACGAGCCGTTCGGCGCGGTCGACCCGATCACCCGCGATCACCTCCAGGACGAGCTGATCAGGCTGCAGCACGAGCTGCACAAGACGATCGTCTTCGTCACCCATGACTTCGACGAGGCGATCAAGCTCGGCGATCGCATCGCCGTGCTGCGCGAACGGTCCCACATCGCTCAGTTCGACACCCCGGAGGCGATCCTCACCAACCCGGCCGACGACTTCGTCTCCGGGTTCGTCGGCGCCGGGGCGGCGCTGAAGCGGCTGAACCTCACCCGCGTACGGGATGTGGAGATCAGGGACTATCCGACGGTCACCGTCGACGACCCGCTCCAGCAGATCTTCAACAAGCTGCGCGCCAGCGGCACCAACGAGATCCTCCTGCTCGACAAGCGCGGACGGCCGTACAAGTGGCTCCGGCGCGGCGACATGATGCGCGCCCGGGGCTCGCTGGCCCGCGCGGGCACGCTCGTGCACGACACGGTGACCCGGGACGCGACCCTCCGCGACGCGCTGGAGGCGGTCCTCACCGACAACGCGGGGCGGGTCGCGGTGACCGGTCGGCGCGGCGAGTACACGGGCGTCGTCGACATGGAGACGCTGATGAACTCCGTGCACGAACTGCTGGAGGCCGACCGGCTGGACGCCATGGAGCACCAGCACGAACTGGAGGAGGTCCGGGCCCAGCAGACGCACGCCGAGCAGGAGGGCGTCGGAGGGGAGAAGGCGTGAGAGGAGAAGGCCTGACCACCTCTTCCGACCGGCGCCCCCAAGGCGAGCACGAGGTCAAGGGGCACGCCTTCCGGGACGAGGGCGAGGCCCCCGGCGACCAGGAACCGCCGCCGCCACGGGCGGTGACGCGGCGCCTGATCGGCTGGCAGAAGCTCACCTTCCTGCCCGTCGTCCTCATCGCCGTGCTGCTGGCGACCTGGCTGTGGTTCGAGCAGGCCGACCTGGACCCCCTCTCCGAGAACGCGCTGTCGGACGGCCAGGTGTCCAAGGCCCTGTGGCAGCACATCGAACTCACGGTGATCTCCACCTTCTTCGTGCTGATCATCGCGATCCCGCTGGGCATCCTGCTGACCCGCAAGGCGATGCGGAAGGCGACCCCGGTGGCGATGGCGGTCGCCAACATGGGTCAGGCGACACCCGCGATCGGCCTGCTCGCCCTGCTGGTGATCTGGCTGGGCATCGGCCGGAAGGCGGCCCTGATCGGCATCATCATCTACGCCATCCTGCCGGTGCTGTCGAACACGATCGCCGGCCTGAAGGCCAACGACCCGACCCTGCTGGAGGCCGCCCGCGGCATCGGCATGTCCCCGCTCGGCGTGCTCTCCCGCGTCGAACTGCCGCTGGCGGTCCCGCTGATCCTGGCGGGCGTGCGGACGGCGCTCGTCCTGAACGTCGGTACGGCGACGCTGGCGACGTTCGGCGGGGGCGGCGGGCTGGGCGTACTGATCACGACCGGTATCACCAACCAGCGGATGCCCGTGCTGATGCTGGGTTCGATCCTCACGGTCGTACTCGCCCTGCTGGTGGACTGGCTGGCCTCGCTGGCCGAACTGCTGCTGCGGCCGCGGGGGCTGGAGGTGGGGACATGAGGCGGCGACTGGGCGCGGTGCTGGCTGTGGCCGTCATGGTGAGTGGCTGCGGTCTGACGAGCGGGTCGCCGATGGTGGACGACGTGCGCCCCGGTTCGATCGGACAGGGCGAGCCGCTCAAGGGCGCCGACCTCACTGTCACCTCCAAGGAGTTCACCGAGCAGCTGATCCTCGGCGCGATCATGGGCATCGCCTTCGAGGCGGCCGGCGCGGACGTGCTCGACCGCACCGGCATCCAGGGCTCCGTCGGCGCCCGCGAGGCGGTCAAGGGCGGCGACGCGGACGGGATGTACGAGTACACGGGCACCGCCTGGATCACCTACCTCGGCAACAGCGAGCCCATCGACGACCCGCAGAAACAGTGGGAGGCGGTGCGGGACGCGGACGCGAAGAACGGGCTCACCTGGCTGCCGCCGGCCTCGCTCAACAACACCTACGCCCTCGCCATGAACCAGGCCAACTTCAAGAAGTACGGCACCAAGACCCTCTCCGACGTGGCCGCCCTGTCCAAGTCCGACCCGAGCGCGGTGACGCTCTGCGTCGAGGGCGAGTTCGCGAACCGGGCGGACGGGTTGCCGGGCATGCAGAAGGCCTACGGCATGGACGTACCGGCGGGCAACATCACGCAGATGGACACCGGGATCATCTACACCCAGGCGGCGAAGGGCAGTTGTACCTACGGGGAGGTCTTCACCACCGACGGCCGCATCAAGTCGATGAACCTGGCGGTGATGCAGGACGACAAGAAGTTCTTCCCCAACTACAACGCGGCGCCCGAGATCAACTCCAAGACGCTGAAGGAGTATCCGGCGATCGCGGATGTCCTCGACCCGATCACCAGGCGGCTGGACAACGCGGTGGCGCAGGAGCTGAACGCGAAGGTGGATGTCGAGGGGGAGGATCCGCATCAGGTGGCGTTGGAGTGGATGGTGGAGGAGGGGTTTGTCAGGGAGGGGTGAGGAGGGGCGGAGGGGCGAAGTTCCAAAGGTTTCGCTGCAAAGAATCCGTTGCAAAGGTCTCTTTGCAACGCTACCTTTGTACGCGTGCCCGAGCCCGAAGAATCCAAGGTGCGCGACCTTGATGCCCGTTCGCTGCGCGGGCTCGCGCATCCCCTGCGCATGCAGCTGCTGATCGCGCTGCGGCGCCATGGACCTGCCACCGCATCGATGCTCGCCGAGCGGCTGGGCGAGTCGAGCGGCGCCACCAGCTACCACCTGCGCCAGCTCGCCGCGCACGGCTTCATCGAGGACGCGCCGGAGCATGGCAAGGGGCGGGAGCGGTGGTGGCAGGCGGCCGACGGTGGCCTGCGGTTGGACGAGAAACTGCGCAGGGACCCGGACCCCAGTGTGCGCGGCGCGGCCGCGCTGTTCATGCACGAACTGGCGAACGTCCACACCCGGGAGGTCTCGACCTGGGTCGGCGACCAAGCCAACTGGTCCGTCGAGTGGAACCGCGCGAGCGACATCAGCGACTTCACCTTGCGGCTCACGCCCGAGCTCGCCGAGGAGCTGGTCAAGAAGATGCACGACCTGGTGGACAGCTACGCGTCACTGCCGTCCCTGCCCGAGGACACCCCTGACGCGGAGACGGTACGCGTCCATACGCACGTCTTTCCCAGCCCGACGCAGTGAGAGGCGACGACCCGATGCACCCCGAGATCCATCTCGCCCTGCACCACGTACGCGCCGCCGAGCTGCACGCCGAGGCAGCGGCCCACCGCCTCGCGAGCGCCGCCGCGAAGCCCGGCCGTCCCTTGCGGACCCGCGTCGGCTGGACCCTCGTAGAAGTGGGCCTGCGCCTGGCCACCCCGAGGCCGTCCCCGGCGCCCAGCGTTAGCAGCTAGGCACGGAACCCTTCCCACTCTCCAACGCCACCAGCGCACTGACCGCGCCCTTGAGCGTGGTCACCGGAATCAGCCGCAGCCCCTCCGGCAGCTCCGACTTCGCGTCGCCGCACTCGTCCTTGGGAACCAGAAACACGGTCGCCCCGTCGCGCCGCGCGGCCTGCGTCTTCAGGGCGACGCCGCCGACCGCGCCGACCGTTCCGTCGGCCTCGATCGTCCCCGTGCCGGCGACGCTACGACCGCCGGTGAGGTCGCCGCCGCTGCCGTTTCCGTTGAGCTTGTCGATGATGCCGAGGGAGAAGAGGAGCCCGGCGCTGGGGCCGCCGACGTCGGCGAGCCTCAGGGTGACCTTGACGTTCTTGTCGCCGAGGTCGAGATAGTTCAGCGCGGCCTCGGTCGCCGCGTCCTGCGACGCGCGCATCTGCTCCGTGTTGTGCCGCTCGATCTCCTTGACGCTCTCACCGCTCGGATAGACCGAGTCGCGCGGCATGACCGCCCGGTCCGTACGGAACCAGGAGTCGATCACGTCCCCGAGCGAAACGTTCGTATCCGGGTTGGTCGCCTCGATCGTCGTCATCCGCAGCTGCCCGCTCGTGTCCCGAGTCGACGCCCCGGAGATCGTGATCACCGGCGTCCCCCGGTTCTCCCCGAGCACATCCGCGGTCAGCCCCGGCTGCGTCAACGAAAACGGCAGCGGCGCGAACACCGCCGCCCCGATCAGACCGACGACAGGCAGAGCACAGACCACCAGGGCCTGCGGGCGCGTGAGACGAGAGAGGAACACGGGATCAATCTAACGGGCGAGGTTGGGGGTGGTGACCGAGGGCAGCACGTAGGCCGCGGGCAGTCGTGCCACCGTAGCTGCGGGCATGCGTGCCGCCTGGGGCGGCACGGGTGGGCGCAGGCGGCACCCCGTCAGCGCCGGGCCGCGCGACCCACCCCCGCTTCAGCCACCGCGCCGGGCGCACGACCCACCCCACGGCACCCAGCCCCACCGCACCTCGCTGAAACGCCGGTCAGCGCAACGCCTCCGCAACCTCCCGCGCCGCGTCCACCACCCGCGGCCCCACCCGCTCCGGCACCGCATCCGCCAGCATCACGACCCCCACACTCCCCTCGACCCCGGTCACCCCGATCAACGGCGCCGCAGCCCCACTCGCCCCCGCCTCCAACTCCCCGTGCGTCAGGGTGTACCCCGGCTCCGCCACCGTCCGCTGCCGCGCGGCGAGGATCGCCTTGCCCGCGGCCCCCCGGTCCAACGGATGCCGGAACCCCGCCCGATACGCCACGTGATAGTCGGTCCACGTCGGCTCGACGACCGCGACGGCCAACGCCTCCGCCCCGTCCACCAGCGTGAGATGCGCGGTCGCGCCTATGTCCTCGGCCAGCGACCGCAGAGCGGGCAACGCCGCCTCCCGCACCAACGGATGCACCTGCCGCCCCAGCCGCAGCACCCCGAGCCCGACCCGGGCACGTCCGCCCAGGTCACGTCGTACGAGTGCATGCTGCTCAAGCGTGGCGAGCAGCCGGTACACCACGGTCCGGTTCACGCCCAGTTTGTGGGAAAGCTCGGTGACGGTCAGCCCGTGGTCCGTGTCGGCCAGCAGCTTGAGGACACGCAGTCCCCGGTCGAGCGTCTGGGAGGTCTCCGCGGTCACGACGCCCACTCCTTAGTGGTGAGGTCGACGGCCCCCTCGCGGCGATGCGTCACCGAGTCCCGTCGGTGACGCGCTTCAGAGGCCGCCGATCGGTCGGCGGCCCGGACCGACTGTCCGAACCGCGTCGCTTCACGGCTGCGCTCCGCGGCGGCGCTGCCACGGGGCGTGTGCGTAGCGGGACAGTAGCGAAGGGAGTCCGCTGAGCGGAAGGATCCGTCCAGAATCCGGTCACCGCCCGGTACGGACTACTTTGATTTGCGGTGGTATGCGCGCCCCAAAGGGGCGCGGGGAACTGCGCGACCAGCCACGTACGACCTGCAGCCGAAGTACGACAGGTCGGCCCCAGAACACCGGCTCAGGCACAGCGCCCAGCGTCACCGCATCCGGGTGGCCCACTCCTGCACCTTCGCGATCCGCTGCCGCAGCTGACCCGCCGTGGCCTCCGCGCTCGGCGGCCCACCGCACACGCGCCGCAACTCCGTATGGATCACCCCGTGCGGCTTGCCGCTCTGGTGGACGTACGCGCTCACCATGGTGTTGAGCTGCTTGCGCAGCTCCATCATCTCCTTGTGGCTGACCACCGGCCGCCGCTCGGCGGGCAGTTCGAGCAGATCGGCCTCGGAGTCCGGCTTCTTACGGCTGTGCGCGATCTGCCGGGCCTGCCGCTTCTGCAGCAGCATTTGCACCTGGTCGGGCTCCAACAGCCCAGGAATACCGAGGTAGTCCTGCTCCTCTTCGCTGCCGGGGTGGGCCTGCATGCCGAACTCGGCCCCGTCGTACAGGACTCGGTCGAAGACGGCGTCGGACTCCAGCGCCTCGAAGGGCAGTTGGTCCTGTTCGCCGGTGTCCTCGTCCTGCTGCTGCTCGGCCTCCTGGAGCAGCTTCTCCTCCTCGGCGTACGGGTCCTCCTCGCCCTCCTTCTTGGGCTTGTCGAGGGCGTGGTCGCGCTCGACCTCCATCTCGTTGGCGAAGGTGAGGAGATCGGGGATGGTGGGGAGGAAGACCGAGGCCGTCTCGCCGCGCCGCCGGGACCGTACGAAACGGCCGACGGCCTGCGCGAAGAACAGCGGCGTGGAGATGGTCGTGGCGTACACCCCGACCGCGAGCCGCGGCACGTCGACGCCTTCCGACACCATCCGGACCGCGACCATCCACCGGTCGTTGCTGCCGCTGAACTCGTCGATCCGGCCGGACGCGCCGGCGTCGTCGGACAGGACGAGCGTCGCCTTCGTGCCCGTGATCTCGCGGATGAGCTTGGCGTACGCACGCGCCGAGTCCTGGTCGGACGCGATGACGAGCGCGCCCGCGTCCGGGATGGCCTTGCGGACCTCGGTCAGCCGCTGGTCGGCGGCGCGCAGCACGCTCGGCATCCACTCGCCGCGCGGATCGAGGGCGGTGCGCCAGGCCTGGCTGACCGCGTCCTTGGTCATCGGCTCGCCGAGCCGGGCGGCGACCTCGTCACCGGCCTTCGTGCGCCATCGCATGTTGCCGCTGTAGGAGAGGAAGATGACGGGCCGGACGACGCCGTCGGAGAGGGCGGAGCCGTAGCCGTACGTGTAGTCGGCGGCGGAGCGCCGGATTCCGTCGTTGCCCTCCTCGTAGGCCACGAAGGGGATGGGGTTGGTGTCGGACCGGAACGGCGTACCGGTGAGCGCGAGCCTGCGCGTGGCCGGTTCGAACGCCTCCAGGCACGCCTCGCCCCAGGACTTGGAGTCACCGGCGTGATGGATCTCGTCGAGGATGACGAGGGTCTTGCGCTGCTCGACACGGTTGCGGTGCAGCATGGGGCGCACGCCGACACCGGCGTACGTCACCGCGACGCCCTGATAGTCCTTGCCGAGCGGCCCCGCGCTGTACTCCGGATCGAGCTTGATCCCGATACGCGCCGCGGCCTCCGCCCACTGCTTCTTCAGATGCTCGGTCGGCGCGACGACGGTCACCTGCTGCACGACGTGATGGTGCAGCAGCCAGGACGCCAGCGTCAGCGCGAACGTCGTCTTTCCGGCACCGGGCGTCGCCACGGCCAGAAAGTCACGCGGCTGCTCCTGGATATACCTCTCCATCGCCCCTTGCTGCCAGGCACGCAGCTTGCTGGCCGTACCCCAGGGGGCACGGCCGGGGAACGCGGGTGACAGGTGATGCGACGACGAGGAACTGGCGGCGGTGGTAGTCACGGTCTCCGGTGGGGGTTGGGCGGCTCGGCTGGGTACGACAACCGGGCCACCCTACCGGCGCCGGGTTTCCGCCAACGGACGGACTGTGCCGGGGCTGCCTTGGATGGGACTGAGGTCACAGTGGGCCTTGGGATCAGCGTGCGAAGCGCGGCAACTGAGCCGCGATCTTCGGTACGTCCAATGCCCCCTGACAGACGTCGAGCACTAACGCCTCGGCCTCGTCCACGTCGAAGTCGGCGTCGAGGGGGTGTCCGTTCATATGCAGGAAGACCCAGGTCGCATACCAGGCGATGCGCTTGTTCCCGTCGACGAGGGCGTGATTGCGGGCGAGAGACTCCATCAGGGCCGCGGCCTTCTGCCAGACGTCCGGATACGCGTCCTGCCCGAACACGCTCGATTGGGGACGCGCCAGTGCCGAATCCAGGAGCCCGTAGTCGCGCACCTCATCCGCCCCGAGCCGCTTTGCGAGGTTCAGCAGCTCGGGCAGCGTGAGGTAGTGCATCAGGCGAGCCTCCGGTTCAGCTCGGCGCTGGCCTTCAGCACGTGCTCGGCAGCCTCGTTGAACAGGCGTGAGTGCTCGTTTATGGCCGCGATCACGGCGTCATGCGCGAAGGCCTGCATGCTGCGCCCTTCTGCTGCCGCACGCTCGCGGAGTGCGTCGAGCTCGTCGTCCGTAAACCGCAGGTTCAGTCCAGCCATGCTTCGACGGTACTACGCGGTACCACTCGGTGTCACCGCGCATCATCCATCAGCGACCTCCGCGCGCGGGGCACGTAGCCGCGTTGTCACCCAAGCCCCCACCAACGCCACCCCCGCCATCGGCAGGAACACCGCAGCGAACGCGGCCGGATGGGCCCCCGCCCCGGCCGCCTCCGTCGCCGCGTGCGACACCGTGCCGCCACCCAGCGCCGCGAAGGCCGCGCCGCCCGCCGCGAGGAGGATGACGTTGGAGAGGCCGTCGGATATCTGGAGGGCGGCGGAGTTGGTACCGGCCTCCTCGGGGCCGGAGAGCTTCAGCAGCAGCACACTGGTGGAGGAGATCACCAGCCCCATGCCGAAGCAGCCCACGGCCCAGGCGACGGCAACGGTCCAGGCCGGCACCGACTCGATCAGCACGCTCGGCGCGGCGGCGATCGCGGCCGCCACCAGCACCATCCCGAGCGTCATCAGCCGCTCCCGGTACGGCGCCACCCGCGCCCGCGACTGCACCCACGACCCCAACGCCCACGTCCCCCCACCCGCCGCGAGCGAGAACCCGGCCAGCGTCGGCGACAGCCCCCGCTGGGTGACCAACATCAACGGCACGAACGACTCCGCAGCGATGAAGGAGCCCGCGGCCACCCCACGCAACAACACAACGGACGGCAGCCCACGGGCCGCCCGATACGTACCGCGCGGCAACAACCCCAGGGCAGCCGGCACGAGCAACACGGCACCCACCACACCAGGCACCAGCGACAGCCACCGCAGATCCTGCGCGGCGTACTGCAGCAGCCCCGCACCGAGCGAGATCCCGAGTGCGAGCCGGATACGACGCCGATCGAAGGAGGCCGCCCGGCGCACACGCGCAGGCTTTTCGGACACCGAGCCGCCCACCGCGCCGTCCACCGGCCCCGCCGCCCGCCGCCGTATCTGCGGCAGCGCAAGCGCCAGCGGGAAGACGACGAGCACCGGGATGCCGACGAACACCCAGCGCCAGCCGAGGTGTTCGGTCACCGCGCCCGACGCGAGCGGACCGACGATGGACGGCACGACCCAGCTCGCCGCGAACGCCGCCATGATCGCGGGCTGCAGCCGCCCTGGGTAAGCGCGGCCCACGACGACGTACAGCGCGACGATCACCAGCCCGCCACCGAAGCCCTGCACGGCCCGCCCCAGGATGAACAGCCACATCGCGCCCGCCGTGCCGGACAACAGCAGACCGGCCGCGAAGGAGGCGATGCCTGTCGTCAACGCCCCGAGCGGCCCGCGCCGGTCCGACCACTGACCGGAGAGCACCATGCCGAACAGGCTCGTCGTGAAGTACCCCGAGAACGCGAACGCGTACAGCGGCACCCCGTCCAACTCCCGCGCCGCCACCGGCATCGCCGTCCCGACAGCGGTCGCCTCGAAGGCGATCAGCAGCACGACGGAGACGATCCCGACACTGAGCGCACGATAGGAACGGCTCAGAACGGTCTCGTCGCGCTCGGCGCCCGAGAAGGAGCCGTCGGGATCAGCAACGTCGGTGTCGCTCGGTTCGAGGGCGGTCATGGTCGCCAGCGTAAGGGCCACAACCCACGTTGACCCCTGTCGAGAGAACGGCCCCACCTCAGCCCTTGGTCGTACGACCGCCCCCACGCCCCCGTTTCATGAACGCGGTATGGCAGTCCCGTTGCACCACCCCCGTTTCCCTTGAGCCCCTCCCCCACAGCGCCCTACGGTCGACACATGAAGCAAGGCCGTGTGCCCGAGTGGTTGAGGGGCTCGCCTGCAAAGCGAGTTACGTGGGTTCGAATCCCGCCACGGCCTCCAGGAAGGTCCCGCTCAGATCCCGTCTCGGTTCTCTTCGCGCCGCAGCAGCCACAGGGTGAACGCCAGTGTGGAGAGGTCCGTGTTGAGTGGGTGGGGCAGGGCGTCCCGTTCGCTCCAGTACAGGACCGTCCCTGTCACGCCGTCGATCACGAGGCTGGTGTCGTCCGCGATGTGGCCGAGGCGTATCAGGTGGTCCGCCCCGGGCGGGAGTACGAAGTCGCCGTCACGCTCGTCCGTCGCGTACTCGGCGAGGGTTCGTGGGGGGACGTCCGTGTCCAGGGTGAATCGGGTGGCCTCTTCGGGCAGGCCCACGTCGCGTAGGAAGCGGCGGGTGGGTTCGTGGGTGATGGTTGCGGGGAAGTCGACGTCCTCGAAGTGGACGATCGCTGCGGTGCCGAACTCCTCGTCCAGTAGCCGTGGCGGCAGGTCGAGGGCCAGGCCGCTGCCGGGTTCGGCGATCCAGGCGAGGGGGCGGATCAGGGCGCCCATGCTGCGGAACGCCGGCATGGCAGAGCCTGTCCCCTCCTCCCAGACGGCCAGCAGCCGGCGGGAGGCCTCCGCCACCGCGCCCGGCCCGAAGCGTCCCGCGTAGGCCGCGAACTCGTGGCGCAGTCGCGCCAGTTCGTCGGCCGCCGACGCGAACCGCACCAGCGTGCGCAGCCGACCCTCCTGGCGCAGCTCGGCGAGCGACAGCAGTTCGTTGCCGACCAGCTGCCGGAGGCACGGCTCAGGCTGCGCGTCACCCCAGTCCCCATGGCCCGGCGGTGCATCCACCCCGAACGGATCCGGCTCGTCCTCGGTCAGGCCGGTCACCGCGATACAAGTCACGCTGGTCGTGCTCATGGAATCCCCCGTGCATGAAAGGTCGTTCAGTCCCCGAGTGGGGCGCGGCACCGTGCGGCAGCCGTCGTACGCGCGCGGTCACAGCCCGCCGTCCCCACATCCAGAACACTACGCCGCACCACTGACAACGGCCCGCAGCCCGGCAACGCCAAGGCTGTTGCGTCGCACACAGCCGCATACAGCCGGTCAGGAGAAGTAGATACCGCCCAGCACGACCACCACTGCCGCGAACACGAACACCAGCGCCCACACCAGCAATTTCCCTACGCTGGGCGGCGGTTCGTATCGCGGCGGACCGGGGTCGGGGGCCGTCACTGGCCGGTCACGACCGCGGCCTGCGGGCGGATCGGGAGGCGGTTGACGGGGCGGCCCGTCGCGGCGCGGACGGCGGAGGCGATGGCCGCCGGGGACGTCACCACCGGTACCGCGCTGGCGGCCTTCGCGCCGAAGGGGGCGACCACGTCGCGCTCCTCGACCAGTTTCACGATGCGGATGTCCGGCGCGTCCAAGGCCGTGGGCAAGGCGTAGCCCGTGAGGTCGGGATGGCGGATCAGGCCGCGTGCCGTGCGCAGGTTCTCCGTCAGAGCGATGCCCACGCCCTGTGTGACGCCCGCTTCGATTCGTGCCGTCAGCTGGGCGGGGTTCAGGACGCGCCCCACGTCCTGGGCTACGGCCAGTTCGACGACCCGTACCGAGCCGAGTTCGATGTCGACGTCCACGACCGCGCGGATCGCGCAGAAGGCGAGGCCCACGAAGGCGTCGCCCTGCCCGGCTTCGTTCAGGGGTTCCGTCGGGTGCGGGCGGCACTGGGCGGTGGCCCACAGTTCCTTGCCGTCCATCGCCTCGGTGACGGTGGTCGACAGGACTCCGTCGTACGACGTGATCTTGCCGTCGGTGATCTGCAGCAGCTCCGTGGACATGCCGAACTTGTGCGCCAGGGGCTGGAGAAGCTGCGTGCGGACCATCTTCGCCGCGCGCTCCACCGCGCCGCCGGACACCCAGGTGTGGCGGCCCCGGCAGCCCGCGCCCGCCGGTGGCTGGTCGGTGTCGACGGGGGCGACGTGCACCTCGTCGATGCCGAGCGTCTCCTGGACGATCTGCCGGGCGAGGGTGGTGAAGCCCTGGCCGGTCTCGACGGCCGCGCACAGGACGGTGGCGATTCCGTCATGGACCTTGACGGTCGCCGTGGAGACCTCGTCCGCGCCCTCCGCGCCGAGCATGTGGACCATGCCGAGGCCGTAGCCGACTCCCCGGCGCACCGCGCCCGGTTCGCCCGCGCCTTCGGGGCCGCCGGGCAGCAGCCAGTCCTCCTCGGGCGTGTCCTTGGGGAGCGCCGGAAGGGGGAAGTCCCGTACGGCCTGCAACAGCTCCGCCACCGGTGCGGGGCATGTCACCGTCTGGCCGGTCGGCAGGACGTCGCCCGTGGCGAGCGCGTTGCGCAGGCGCAGCTCCGCCGGGTCGACGCCGAGCTTCTTCGCCAGCTTGTCCATTTGGGCTTCGTAGGCAGCGGCGACCTGCATGGCGCCCTCTCCACGTACGTGGCCGGAGGGCGGGTTGTTGGTGCGTACGGCCCAGCCCTCGATGAACGCGTTCGGGACGACGTACGGGCCGCAGGCGAAGGACACCGCGGCGGCCAGCGCCTCCGAGGAGGTGTCCGCGTACGCGCCCGCGTCCAGGAGGATCTGCGCCTCCACCTTGACCAACTTGCCCTCGGCGTCCGCGTGGTGGCGGTACCGCAGCAGGGTCGGGTGGCGGTGGGTGTGGCCCAGGAAGGACTCTTCGCGCGTGGCGGTCAGTTTGACCGGGCAGCCGGTCTTCAACGCCAGCAGGCCGAGCGGGAGTTGGAAGCCCTGGTCCTCGCGGTCGGCGGTGGCACCGGGCACGCCGGTGACGACGACCTTCACGCGGTCGGGCTCCAGGCCGTAGCAGGCGGCGGCCGTGTCGCGGTCGCTGTGCGGGTCCGTGGACGCCAGATACAGCTCGACGCCGCCGTCCGGACGCGGCACCGCGAGACCCGCCTCGGCTCCTATGGGCGCGGGGTCCTGGCGGCCGATGCGGTACTGGCCCTCTACGACGATGTCGCCGGCCGCGTCCGGGTCGCCGTGGCGCAGCGGGATGTGGCGGATGAGGTTGCCGTCGGGGTGCAGCGCCTCGGCCTCGAAGGCCTGTTCCGGGTCGGTCACCGGGTCGAGTACTTCGTACTCGACGGTGACGGCCGCCGCGGCCATCCGCGCGGTGTCGGGGTGGTCGGCGGCGACGGCGGCGATGGGCTCGCCGTGGTGGCGTACGACCTCGGAGGCGAACACCGGGCGGTCGGCGCTGCCCCGGCCGTACCGGGGGGCGCCGGGCACGTCCTCGTGGGTGACGACGGCGCGGACGCCGGGCATCTCGCGCGCGTGGGACGTGTCGATCGACACAATGCGCGCGTGCGGGTGCGGTGAGCGCAGGACGGCCGCCCAGAGCAGGCCCTCGGCCCACAGGTCGGCCGCGTACGGGAACGTGCCCTCGGTCTTGGCGCCCGCGTCGGCGGGGTGCAAGGACACGCCGAGGCCGTGCGGGATCTCCTCGGGGGCGGGGGCTGCCTCCGCGGCCGTGGTCGCGGTGGCGGCTTCGTTGCTCACGCCGGGCCTCCGTCCTGTCCGTACGCCTGGTCGTGCGGCTCGAACGCCGACGGGTTGACGCCGCCGGCTCCCGGGCCCGCCTGGTGCGGGATACGTGCCTCGTTCGCGTCCGTCTCAGCGTCGGCCGCGCGGTGCGCCTCGCGTTCGGCCACGACCTCCTTGACGGCGTCCAGGACGCCGCGGTAGCCGGAGCAGCGGCACAGGTTGCCGCACAGCGCCTGGCGGGCCTCGAGTTCGGTCGGCGCCGGGTTGCCCTCCAGCAGGTCGTGCACGGTCATCGCCATGCCCGGCACGCAGAAGCCGCACTGCACGGCGCCGCACCGGGCGAGCGCCCGCTGCACGTCGGAGGGGTGTCCGTCCTCCGCCAGGCCCTCGACCGTACGGACCTCGCTGCCGGCCGCGGTGACCCCGGGCACCAGGCAGGAGGCGACGAGCCGGCCGTCGACCTGGACGTTGCACGCGCCGCACTCGCCCTGCGAGCAGCCGTCCTTGGCACCGGCGAGGCCGAGCCGTTCGCGCAGGACGTAGAGCAGCGATTCGCCGATCCAGGCGTCGGTGACGGGCCGGTCGACGCCGTTGACGCGCAGGACGTACGAGGCGAGCGGGTGTTCCTCGCCGGGCTGCGGGGGCGCCTCGTCCGGTGCCTCGGCCCCGGCGGACTCCTCACCGGCCTCCGCGTCGGCACGCGACTCCGACTCCGGCTGCGTCCCCCGCTCCGGCTCCCCGGGACGCTCCACGGCCCCCTCAGCGGCCTCTCCGGCCCCCTGGGCACCCTCGGACGCCTCGGCTGCCTCACGGGCCCTCTGAGCGGCCTGTGCGGCGGCTACGGCTCTCTCGTGCGCGGTCGGTGAGTCCGCTACGGCGGTTCCGTCCGCGGGCTGTTGGTCGTAGGCCCCGTCGGATGCGGGCCGGGCGGGTGCCTCGTCGTGCTGCGGGGCGTGCGCCTGCGTGTGCTGCGCGGCGTCCTCCCCGTGAGCGTCCGCGTGCGGCTGGGCGGGCGCCCCCGGGTGCTGCGGCGGGCGGTCCTCCGGGTGCTGCGAGGCATGGGGTTCCGGGTGCCGCTGGGCGCGCGCGTCCGTGTGCTGCCGGGCGCCTGCGTCCGCATGCGGCTGTGCGGCGCGCTCTCCGTGCTCCTCCGCATGCGGCTGTCCCGCGCGTTCTCCGTGCCCCTCCGCGTGCGGCCGAGCGGGAGCACCCCCGTGCTGCTGCGCCGGAGACCCCGGGTGTGGCCTCGTGTACGCCTGCGCGGACACCTCGCCGTGCGTCTGGCCGTGCGTCTGGCCGGGTGCGTCCACCGCGGCGTCGGCGGGAGGCGCGGTGTTCGCCGCGTCCCGCGCCCACGGCTGCCCGGCGGCCTCCGTCGCCCAGGGAGCGGCCGCGCCGCCGGGGAGCGTGGCCGGCGGTGTGCCGCCCCACTGCTCGACCAGGGACGACGTGGTGAACTCGCCCGATTCGTCCGGAAGCTCGCCTCCGGCGACGGGGATCGACCACTGCCCGGTCACATCGTGGCCCGGCGCCTCTGCCGTGTGCTCCGCCGCTCCCGCCGATCCGTCGACGGTCCCGAAGTTCCACTGCCCGGTCGCCCCAGGGTTGTACCTGAACCGGTCGCTCCCGGTGTCCTGGGGCACCGCGTTCGGGTCGGGCCACTGCACCGCCTCGGCGGGCGCCGGCCAACCGCCGGTGGCGGCGGGGTCGGCCGCTATCTGCGGCGGCACATAGCCGTGGCCGGGCGCGGCCAGCGGGCTGTCGGCGGAGGCCAGGAGGGCGTCGATGCCCCCTTCGGGGAGTTTCACGAAGGCGGTGGCGCCGTCGTCGTAGTCGCCCTGGGGCAGCGGGTCCCAGCGGCTGCCGCCCTGGGGCGTGCCCTCTCCGTGCTGGTCGTCGGTCACGACAGCGCCCTCCCCAGTGCTCGTCGGGCCAGCGCGGCGACGGTGCGCCGCAAGTGCAGTACGGCGGGCGGAAGCTGTTGTACGGAGCCGTCCTCGGCCGGAACCGGATCGGGGATGCAGGCAGCGGCGACGTACTCCCCGAAGGCGGCCAGCGCTTCGGGGACGATCGCGCGGCTGTTGTCCCAGTCGATCAACCGGGCGACCCACTGCTCGGCGTCCAGGGGCCTGAGCGGCATCGGCGCTATGGCCCCGACGGCGCACCGCACTCCGCGCCGGGCGGGGTCGAGGACCAGCGCGACCGACGCGACCGCGCGGCCGGGGCCGGTGCGGCCGGTGGCCTTGAGGAAGACCTGCGGGGCGTGCAGCAGGGGCACGCGCACGTACCCGATGAGTTCGCCGCCGCGCAGCATCTCCACACCGGCCAGCAGGTGCGACACCGGGATCTCCCGGCGGGCTCCGCCCGGGCCCGCGATGATCAGCGTCGCCTCCAGGGCGGCCAGTACGGGTAGCGCGTCCCCGGTGGGGGCGGC
Source organism: Streptomyces sp. NPDC050211 (assembly GCF_040656035.1). NCBI lineage: Bacteria > Bacillati > Actinomycetota > Actinomycetes > Kitasatosporales > Streptomycetaceae > Streptomyces > Streptomyces sp. NPDC050211. The sequence goes on along the minus strand of NZ_JBFALC010000002.1, from coordinate 50,775 downwards.
CGTGGCGATGTTGCCGCCCAGGGTGCCCGCGTTGCGGATCTGCGGCGGGCCCGCCGCGCGCGCCGCAGCGGCGAGCGCCGGGATCAGGGCGGCGAAGTCGGGGCGGCCCATGCGCGCATGCGTGAGGCCCGCGCCGAGCAGCGCGTGCCCGTCCAGGTACTGCCAGCCGCGGATCTCGCTGATCTTGCCGAGGCCGACCAGTGCGGCGGGCCTGAGCTGTCCGGAGTTGACGGCGGTCATGAGGTCGGTGCCGCCGGCCACGGGAACGGCGGCGGGCATGGCCGTGAGGGCCGCCACGGCCTCGTCCAGCGTCGTAGGCAGCGTGACGGCCTGCGCCGCCTGCGGTGCGCTCGTGGTCAAACCGGCTGCCCCTTCCCGCTGCCCCACCTGGTCCCACCTGTGTTGCCGTACGGTACGTGCTGACAGGGCGGACGTGGCAACTCTGGCACATCTTCGCAGGGCCCGAACGCGGGGGTCCGCTAGGAGGCATTCGCCCCTCTCACCAGCGAGATGGTCCGTTTTCGCACGACATCAACCGTGCGCGCGAATTGCCACTCTTCGGTGACACTTAGGGGCTTTTCCCATGACCTGTTCCCATGCGTGTTCCCATGCATGGCCCCATGGGCGCTCCCTTGCCTGTTCGGCTACCTGTTCGGCGGCGCCCCCTCGATGGGACGGCCCAGCACACCCGGCCGCCGCTGCCACGGCAACGGCCCTGTAGGCGGCCGGTAGGCGACTCCCAGGGCGTCAAGTCGCCGGTAGTGGACGGCCATCCGCCGCTCGAAATCGGCGAAGTCCCGTTCCGCGGGGGCGGGCAGGCCGACGCTCCAGGCCACCTCGGCGAAGGCCGCGAGCCTGGGGAACGTCTGGTAGTCCACGCGCGCGTGGTCCTCCATCACCTCGGTCCACACGTTGGCCTGCGTCCCGAGGACGTGCCGGGCCTGTTCCGGCGTCAGCTCGGGTGGAACGGGTTCGAACCGGTAGACGTCCTCCAGGGTGCGGACGTAGCCGATGGGGACCGGCTCGTCCGCACCCGCGTCCTGGCGGTGGTCCAAGTACACCTGCTGTTCAGGGCACATGACGACGTCGTGACCGGCCCGGGCGGCGGCGATTCCGCCCGCGTAGCCGCGCCAGGACGACACCGCGGCGCCCGGCGCCAGACCGCCCTCCAGGATCTCGTCCCAGCCGATGAGCCGGCGCCCGCGCGCGGAGAGCCACCGGTCGAAGTGCCCGATGAACCACGACTGCAGTCCGTCCTCGTCCGCGAGCCCGAGTTCCTTGATACGGGCCTGGACGAAGGGCGACTCCCGCCACTGCTCCTTGGCACATTCGTCGCCGCCGATGTGAATGAACTCGGAAGGGAACAGCTCCAGCAGTTCCTCGAACACCCCCTCGTAGAAGCGAAGGGTGTTGTCAGAGGGTGCGAGTACGTTCAGAGAGACGCCCCAGTTGTCCCAGACCGTGAGGGAGGTCGTGTCGATGACGTCGGTGTTGCCGAGTTCCGGGTACGCGGCGATGGCGGCCTGCGAGTGTCCCGGTACGTCGATTTCGGGGACGACGGTGATATGCCGCTCGGCGGCGTACGCGACGATCTCGCGGATGTCGTCCTGGGTGTAGAAGCCCCCGTGCGGCTTCTCCTCCCACAGCGGAGAGGCCCGGTGGCCGAATTTCGTGCGGGCCCGCCAGGAGCCGACCTCCGTCAGCCGGGGGTACTTCCTGATCTCGATGCGCCAGCCCTGGTCGTCCGTCAGATGGAAGTGGAAGACGTTGAGTTTGTGGGCGGCCATCAGATCCAGGTAGCGCAGGACACCGTCCTTGGGCATGAAGTGCCGGGCCACATCGAGCATGAGGCCGCGCCAGCGGAATCGGGGGGAGTCCCGGATCTCCGTCAGGGGCAGCCGCCACGTACGGCCGGGAAGGGGTGCGCGCCGGAAAGCGTCGGGGCCGAGAAGCTGGCGCAGCGTCTGGGCGCCCCAGAAGACGCCGGCGGGCGAGCCGCCCTGGATGTGGACGCCATGGGGGGCGATGACGAGGCGGTAGGCCTCGGCGTCGAGGCCGGGCCGGACGGACAGCTGGAGGACGTCGTACTGGCCCCCCTTCTTGGGCGGCAGCGCGAGCCCGGTCGCCGCGCCGAGCGTCGCGCGCAGCCATCGCGCGGTGCCCTCGGTGCCCGGCCCGGCCTCGATCCCGAAGCCGTCGCCGAGTTCGTAGAAGCGCTCGTTCCGCTCCATGTGTTGAGGTACAGGAACCAGTTCAGTCACGTCAGTCCTTTACCGCTCCGCCCAGCCCCGACACCAGCCGTCGCTGCACGAGCACGAAGAAGATCAGCACCGGAATCGTCATCACCGTGGACGCCGCCATCACACCACCCCAGTCCGGCTCGTCCGGCTTGTAGAAGACCAGCAGGGCCATCGGCAGGGTCGACTGGGAGGTGTCGCTGATGATGAAGGACTTGGCGAACAGGAAGTCGTTCCAGGCCGAGATGAAGGAAAACACGCTGGTGGCCACCAGCCCCGGGAAGACCAGCGGGAAAAGGATCTGCCACAGGAATCGCGCCCGGCTCGCTCCGTCGATGTACGCGGCCTCCTCCAGCGCCTCCGGAACGGCTTTCACGAACCCCCGTAGCATCCAGATCGCGAAGGGCAGCGAGAAGGCGATGTGCGGCAGGATCAGCGAGCCGAGCGTGTTCAGCTGGCCGAAGTCCCGCATGAGGAAGAACAGCGGGATCGTCAGCGCCTCCACGGGCACCATCTGGGCCACCAGAAACATGATCAGCAGGGTGGTCCGGAAACGGAAGCGGAATCGTGTCACCGCGGTCGCGGCGAGAAACGCGATGAGCGCCGAGGCGACCACGACCGTGCAGGCCACCAGCAGGCTGTTGACGAAGTAACGGCCGAATTCCTGCTGTCCGAAGACCCGCCGGAACGAATCCAGCGAGGGCGCCAGCGTCCACGGCCGCGGCTCGGTCGACTCGATCTCTCCGGCCGGTTTGAAGGCGCTGAGCACCATCCAGTAGAGGGGAAACGCGACGACGGCCGCGATCAGCAGCGCCGACACCTCGGCGGCCAGCCGCCAGGGACGCCGTACCAGACCACGTACGAGATTCACAGCTCCTCCCCCTGTCTGCGCAACAACCGCAAGTACACGAGCGTGACCGCCAGCAGGATCAGCAGCATCACCACGCCGATCGCCGAGCCGAGGCTGTACTGCGAGGACGCGAAGGCCTTTTGATACGCGTACACGTTCAGCACGAGGTTCTGGCCCGCGATGCCGCCGCCGTTCGTCATGACGTAGATCTGGGTGAAGACCTTGAAGTCCCAGATCACCGACTGAATGGTGACGACCACGAGGATCGGCCGGAGCATGGGCGCCAGCACCGAGCGCCAGATACGCCACTGCGAGGCCCCGTCCAGAGCGGCCGCCTCCAGCACCTCACCGGGCACCGCCCGAATCCCGGCGTACACCGTCACCATCACGAACGGAAAGGAGCACCACACCACTTCGAGCAGGACGAGGAAGAACGCACTGACGCGTTCATACGTCCATGAGTAGTCCCCCAGCCCCAACACCCGGTTCACCGGCCCGAAGTCCGGATCGAACAGCAACAGCCACACCGTCGACCCCGTGATCGCCGGCGTAGCCCACGCCCCCAACGCCGCCAGCATCAACACCAGCCGCGGCACGGCCCGCACCCGCGTGAGCAACACGGCCAGCGCACAGCCGACAGCAAGAGTCGACACGACGCACGCCGCCGCGAACAGCACGGTCGCCAGCAGCACCTGCCAGAACTGCGAGTCGGAGAACAGCTCCGCGTAGTTCCCGAACCCCTCAAAGGTGGTCGGTTCCCCACCACTGACCTGGGCCTGCGTGTACTGAAAGAACGAGATCAGCCCAAGCTGATAGATGGGATAGACAAGCAGCCCACCGAGTACGACGAGAGCAGGAGCGAGATAGAGCCACGGCGCCTTAGAACTCCGTGCACGAGGACGCCCATAGGGGCGCGGGGAACTGCGCGACAAGCCACGATCAACCCGCACACGCACACGCTCCCCACCCCCCGACCTGGTAGGCGCCGTCACCCCACAGACCCAAACGCCTCGTCCATCTTCTTCGCCGCATCCCCAGCCGCCGCAGCCACACCCTTCTTACCGCTGACGACCTCCTGGAACATCGTCGGCAACACCAGCGCCGAATCGATCTCCGCCCACGCAGGCGACGCGGGAACGAACTTCGTCCCCGCAGCCAGCGTCTGCGCGAACGGCTTCACATACGGCTCCTCCGCCGACACCTGCTGCCGCACATCCGCAAAGGTCGGCAAGAACCCCATCGCATCGAACATCGACGCCTGCGTCTTCTTCGAAGCAAGCTGTTCCATCAGCTCGACGGCCAGCGTCCGATGCGAAGTGGACTTCAGCACACCGATGTTGTTGCCCCCGGCGAACGCCGGCGCGATCGACCCCGCCTCGACACCCGGCAGCGGCACCACCGCGTACTTACCCTTCGCCTTGCCCGCCTCGACGGCCGTGTAGCTGAAGTCGCCGCCGATCGCCATGCCCGCCTTGCCGGCCGCGAACGCGGTGATCGTGTCGTTGCCGCCGAAGCCGGCGCACTTGGCGGCGGGGCAGTTGTCGTCGCCGAAGAGGGAGGTGTAGGCCTTGATGCCCTTCTGGGCGGCCGCGCTGTCGATGGCGGAGGCATACGATCCGCCCTTGCCGGTGGCGAGTTCGCCGCCGTTGGCCCAGATGAACGGCATCGCGCCGTACGTGTAGGCGCCGCCGACGACCAGGCCGTACAGCTCGGGCTTCGCGGCGCGGATCTCACGGGCCGTGGAGGCCAGCTCGGCCATGGTCTTGGGGACTTCCAGGCCCAGCTCGTCGAAGACGTCCGTCCGGTAGTACAGGGCGCGGACGCCGACGTAGAAGGGAGCGCCGTAGACCTTGCCGTCCACCGTGACCGACTGCTTCGCCGTGGGGTCGGTGTCCTTCGCCTCGGTCCAGTCGCCGAACTCCTTCGTGACGTCGAGGAGTCCGCCGTCCTTCACATAACCGGCCGTGTCGGTGTTGCCGTACTCCATGACGTCGGGAGCGGACTTGGGGTCGTTGAAGGCGGCCTTGACGCGCTGGGCGCGGGTTTCGATCGGGATGTACTCGACCTCGACCTTCGCGCCTTCGTGCGCCTTCTCGAAGTCGGTGACGACGGCGTCGACGACCTTCTGCTTCGGCTGGTTGCCGACCTCCTGGAAGAGCCAGACCCGCAGCGTGCCGGTCTTCTCGTCCTTGTCGGAGGAGGAGTTGTCGGACGTCTGGGGTGCGCAGGCCGTGACGACGAGGCCGGCGAGGAGGAGCGCGGGGAGTCTGCGGGAGAGCTTCATGGAGTGATCCTCCGGGGTGCGTTGCAACATACGCAATGATGGTTTCGCTCTGCACAACACAACGGAGGCTAGGGACTGCATGAACACGACCACAAGAGGTCTCAACCACTCTGTGACCAGCAAACGCACCCTGTGCAACGCGCGGACAGCACAAAGGCCCCCAGGGCACGCAAAACGTGCGCTGGGGGCCTTACCTGTCTACGACCGGCCGGAGAGCTACTTGTCGCCCTTGCCCTTGTCGTCGCCGGCGCCCATGGACTCGTAGATCTCCTTGCACATGGGACACACCGGGTACTTCTTCGGGTCGCGGCCCGGTACCCAGACCTTGCCGCACAGCGCCACGACGGGGGTGCCGTCGAGGGCGCTCGCCATGATCTTGTCCTTCTGGACGTAGTGGGCGAAGCGCTCGTGGTCACCGTCGCCATGGGACACCTGCGGCGTCGGCTCTACGAGGGTCCCCGTACCAGTCCCGCGCTGCGGCTGGGTCTCAGGCTCAAGAGTGCTCATAGGCCCAAGGGTACTGAAGCTCACATGTATCAGTTGAGCGAAGGGTCGTCCGGATAGGTGGCGACCATCGCGAGCTCGTTGCGCTGGCGGCGCAGGACCTCGCGCCAGAGTCTTTCCGGGGATGGGGAGGACACGTCGCCGGGTTCCGACTCCACGACATACCAGGCCCCCTCCACCAGCTCGTCCTCCAGCTGGCCGGGGCCCCAGCCGGCGTAACCGGCGAAGATGCGCAGGGAGCCGAGGGCCGAGGCGAGCAGTTCCGGCGGGGCCTCCAGATCCACGAGCCCGATCGCGCCGTGCACCCGGCGCCAGCCCAGCGGCACATACCCGCCCGCGGGCTCGCCCGGGATGACGGCCACGCCGAGCGCCGAGTCCAGAGACACCGGCCCGCCCTGGAAGACGACACCGGGCTCCCCGGCGAGATCCGCCCAGCCCTCCAGGATGTCGCCCACGTCCACCGGGGTGGGGCGGTTGAGGACGACACCGAGCGAGCCCTCCTCGTCGTGGTCGAGAAGGAGCACCACCGCGCGGTCGAAGTTCGGGTCCGCCAGGGCGGGCGTTGCCACGAGCAACCGCCCTGTGAGCGAGGACACCTCGGTCATGCCAGACATGATCCCGCATCTTCCCTTCGCGCGGGGAGGCAATGGGGGTTCGGGAGTGAATGCAGCTCAGGGCTCACCGATGCGTTCCAGGCGCACGACTCGGCCGGTGACCCCATGTGCCCGTGGGTGAACGGTTCGTGTTGTGACAGAGCTATGACGGAGCTGGGTGGTACTTGGGCTTACGGAAGGGGGGTCGGCGGCGATTACTCTGTCTGTCCGGCCCTGCCCAACTCATCGGAACGCGAGATACATGACCGTCAACGACGATGTCCTGCTTGTCCACGGCGGAACCCCGCTGGAGGGCGAGATTCGTGTCCGCGGTGCGAAGAACCTCGTACCGAAGGCCATGGTCGCCGCCCTGCTGGGCAGCGCGCCGAGTCGACTGCGCAACGTTCCGGACATCCGTGACGTGCGTGTCGTACGCGGCCTGCTGCAACTGCACGGGGTGACGGTCCGTCCGGGTGAGGAGCCGGGCGAACTGGTCCTTGACCCGTCGCACGTGGAGAGCGCGAATGTCGCCGACATCGATGCCCACGCGGGTTCTTCGCGCATCCCCATCCTGTTCTGCGGTCCGCTGCTGCACCGCCTCGGGCATGCGTTCATCCCCGGCCTCGGCGGCTGCGACATCGGCGGCCGGCCCATCGACTTCCACTTCGAGGTGCTGCGGCAGTTCGGCGCGAAGATCGAGAAGCGGGCGGACGGGCAGTACCTGGAGGCTCCGCAGCGGCTGCGCGGCACCAAGATCCAGCTGCCGTACCCGTCCGTCGGCGCGACCGAGCAGGTGCTGCTGACGGCGGTGCTCGCGGAGGGCGTCACGGAACTCTCCAACGCCGCCGTGGAACCGGAGATCGAGGACCTGATCTGCGTCCTGCAGAAAATGGGCGCCATCATCGCGATGGACACCGACCGCACCATCCGCATCACCGGTGTGGACAGGCTCGGCGGCTACACCCACGCGGCCCTCCCGGACCGCCTGGAGGCCGCGTCGTGGGCTTCCGCGGCCCTGGCGACCGAAGGCAACATCTACGTCCGCGGCGCCCAGCAGCGCTCGATGATGACGTTCCTCAACACCTACCGGAAGGTGGGCGGCGCCTTCGAGATCGACGACGAGGGCATCCGCTTCTGGCACCCCGGCGGCCAGTTGAAGTCCATCGCGCTCGAAACGGACGTCCACCCGGGCTTCCAGACGGACTGGCAGCAGCCGCTCGTCGTGGCGCTGACACAGGCGACGGGCCTCTCGATCATCCACGAGACGGTCTACGAGTCCCGCCTGGGCTTCACCTCCGCGCTCAACCAGATGGGCGCGCACATCCAGCTCTACCGCGAGTGCCTCGGCGGCTCGAACTGCCGCTTCGGCCAGCGCAACTTCCTCCACTCGGCGGTCGTCAGCGGCCCCACCAAGCTCCAGGGCGCCGACCTGGTCATCCCCGACCTCCGCGGCGGCTTCTCCTACCTCATCGCCGCACTGGCAGCCCAGGGCACATCCCGCGTCCACGGCATCGACCTCATCAACCGCGGCTACGAGAACTTCATGGAGAAGCTGATCGAGCTGGGCGCGAAGGTGGAGCTGCCGGGCAAGGCGCTCGGGTAACCGGCGTTCGCTGCCGGGCAAGGCGGCTCGGGTAGCAGTAGTTCGTACGACGATGGGGCGGCCCCTGGTGGAGGGGCCGCCCCATTGGCGTTACTCAGGTGCCGTACACCGTCCCGTGGTGTACAGGCAAGGTCACTACTGGCCCTTGGCCGCTTCCTTGAGCTTGGAGCCCGCGGAGACCTTCACGCTGTAGCCGGCCGGGATCTGGATGGGGTCGCCGGTCTGCGGGTTGCGCGCGGTGCGAGCGGCACGGTGGGTGCGCTCGAAGGTCAGGAAGCCGGGGATGGTGACCTTCTCGTCGCCCTTGGCGACGATCTCGCCGACGGTCTCGGCGAACGCGGCCAGAACGGCGTCGGCGTCCTTGCGGGTCACCTCGGCGCGGTCGGCCAGCGCGGCCACCAGCTCACTGCGGTTCATGTTGTTACTCCCGTGTTCTTCTTGCCGTATGAGGCGTGCCACGCGGCGGAGCCGCATATCGGGCACTGCGAAGTCGATGCTGCCAGGGCCCTCGGACATTCCCCGGACCCGGGTCCGCCGTCGGACCCTCGCGCCCAGGGAGGCATCCTGCCCCTACCTGCGGCGGGAAAGCCAATCCGGCACCCGTAGGAGTCGTGAGAACACCCTTGGGAGTCACACGAAAAGAGGGCCGAGCCTGGCCGCAACGATAAACGGCGGCCAAAGGCCCTGCGTTCCGCGACGCGCCGGGGCCCGTCGTGGCGATCCTCACAGCAGGCCACGCACCGACGAGCCTACGACGCCGTCGCGCCCGCCGCCTTGGCGGCCTCCCGTACGGCCCCCGCCACCGCGCCCGCGACCTTGTCGTTGAAGACGCTGGGGACGATGTAGTTCGGGTTGAGCTCGTCCTCGGTCACCACGTCCGCCAGGGCCTTCGCCGCCGCGAGCATCATCTCGGTGTTGACCGTGCGGGACTGGGCGTCGAGCAGGCCGCGGAAGACGCCCGGGAAGACCAGCACGTTGTTGATCTGGTTCGGGAAGTCGGAGCGGCCGGTGGCGACAACGGCCGCCGTCTGCCGGGCGATTGCCGGGTCGACCTCGGGGTCGGGGTTCGCGAGCGCGAACACGATGGCGCCGTCGGCCATGGCGGCCACGTCGTCGGCGTCCAGGACGTTCGGGGCGGAGACGCCGATGAAGACGTCGGCGCCGCGCACGGCCTCCTTGAGGGTACCGGTGACGCCCTCGGGGTTGGTGTTGTCGGCGATCCAGCGCAGCGGCGAGTCGGGAGCGGCGGCCACCAGGTCCTCGCGGCCGGCGTGCACGACACCGTGGATGTCGGCGACGACGGCGTGCTTCACGCCCGCGGCGATGAGCAGCTTCAGGATCGCCGTACCGGCCGCGCCGGCGCCCGACATGACGACGCGTACGTTCTCAACTCCCTTGCCGACCACGCGAAGTGCGTTGGTCAGCGCGGCCAGCACCACGATCGCGGTGCCGTGCTGGTCGTCGTGGAAGACGGGGATGTCGAGGGCCTCGCGCAGCCGTGCCTCGATCTCGAAGCAGCGGGGTGCGGAGATGTCCTCGAGGTTGATGCCGGCGAACCCGGGGGCGATCGCCTTGACGATCTCGACGATCGCGTCGGTGTCCTGGGTGTCGAGGCAGAGCGGCCAGGCGTCGATGCCGGCGAAGCGCTTGAACAGGGCCGCCTTGCCCTCCATGACGGGCAGCGCGGCCTTCGGGCCGATGTTGCCGAGGCCCAGCACCGCCGAGCCGTCCGTCACGACCGCAACGGAGTTGCGCTTGATGGTGAGGCGCCGGGCGTCCTCGGGGTTCTCGGCGATCGCCATGCAGACGCGGGCCACACCCGGCGTGTAGATCATCGAGAGGTCGTCACGGTTGCGGATCGGGTGCTTGGACTGCATCTCGATCTTGCCGCCGAGGTGCATCAGGAACGTACGGTCGGAGACCTTGCCGAGCGTGACGCCCTCGATGGTGCGCAGCTGCTCGACGATCTCGTCGGCGTGTGTCGTGGAGGTCGCCGCGATGGTGACGTCGATGCGGAGCTTCTCATGGCCGGAAGCCGTCACGTCGAGGCCGGTCACCGAGCCTCCGTGGGACTCGACGGCCGTGGTGAGCTGGGAGACCGCGGTACCGCTCGCGGGCACCTCCAGCCGGACCGTCATCGAGTAGGAGACGCTGGGCGCCGTTGCCATGGCCGACTTCCTCTGCTTTCACCGTGTGACGCTGGATGCGGTCCGATCGTCGCACCTACTGCCGGGTAGCTGGTAGCCGCCCCGGATTGCGGACTTTGTGTTCACAGCGAAAGAGGCTCACGTCACAGGGTGACGTGAGCCTCTCGCACATTCAGTGACACCGACCCGCCATGCTCGCCTCGCGGCAAGTGGTCGCTCGTAGCGACGAAGGTTGGGCCCGGGGGCTTGGATCGGGCCGGTGCCACACCCAGGCTAACAAACAGATCCCGTAAGGCCATTCCCGTCGCTGGAGTCCATCTGGATCAATCTTGGAGGAGGTCCGGAACCCCGTTCGCGTCCGGCTCGTCCCGCTCCCCCGACACCACCGTCAGCTGCTGGGTGGCCCGGGTCAGTGCGACGTACAGCACACGCAGGCCCGCAGGGCTCTCGTCGGCGATCTCCGCAGGTGAGACGACGATCGTCGCGTCGTACTCCAGGCCCTTCGCCTCCAGGCTGCCGAGCGCCACGACCCGGTCGCCGAGGCCGGTGAGCCAGCGGCGGGCCTCCTCGCGCCGGTTCATGGCGACGACGACGCCGACCGTGCCGTCGACGCGGTCGAGCAGCCGGGTGGCCTCCTCGCGGACGGTACGGCTCAGGGAGTCGCGGACGGCGGTGAAGCGGGGCTCGACGCCGGTGGAGCGGACCGCCCTCGGTGACTCGGCGCCGGGCATGGCCAGTGCCAGGACCTTCGCCGCCAGCTCGGCGATCTCGGCCGGGTTGCGGTAGTTCACGGTGAGCTGGAAGCGGCGGCGCGGGCGGGAGCCGAGGGCCTCGTCGCGGGCCTGGGCCGCCTCCTCGGGGTCGGACCAGGAGGACTGGGCGGGGTCGCCGACGACCGTCCAGGTGGCGTGCCGGCCGCGGCGGCCGACCATGCGCCACTGCATGGGCGTGAGGTCCTGGGCCTCGTCGACGATGACATGCGCGTACTCGACGCGCTCCTGCGCCAGCCGCTCGGCCCGCTCGCGCTGCGACTCCTCGCGCCCGGGCATCAGCTCCTCGAGCCCGGTGAGCTGGTCGAGCGGGTCCAGCTCGCGCTTCTTGCGGGGGCGGGCGGGGGTGCCGAGGATCGCCTGGAGCTCGTCGAGCATGGCGATGTCGTGCACGCTGTGGCCGTTCCGCTTGAGCGAGCGGGCCACCTTGCGGATCTCGCCGGGGTTGAGGATCCGCCGGGCCCAGCGGCCGAGACGGCGTTCGTCGGCCATGGCGGCCAGGACGTGCTTCGGCGTGAGCTCCGGCCACCAGGCGTCGAGGAAGGCGATGAAGGCGTCCTCGGACACGATGTCCTCGTCGAACGACGACCGCAGCTCGGCGGCCAGCTCGGGGTCCGTGTGCCGGGTCGCGGCGCCCGACTGCTCCCACAGCGCGTCGAGCAGCAGCTTGCGGGCGCGCGGGCGCAGCAGGTTCACGGGAGCGGTGCCGCTGAGGGCGGCATGGCGGATACGTTCCAGCTCGGCCGCCTCCAGTTCGAGCCGGCGCCCGAAGGCGACCACGCGCAGCCGGGTGGGCGGAGCGGCGGGTGCCCCGTTCTGTCCGGGCGTGGCGTCGTCACTTCCGTCGCTCTCCTCACCGAAGGCGAGCTGGCCGGAGGCGGGACGACCGGAACCGTGGCGGCCGGAACCGTGACGGCCGGCGGCGCTCGGGCCCGCGGCGGCATCCCGTCCCAGCTCCAGCGCCCCGCGCGCCGCCTTCCGCAGCACCTTCAGCATCCGGTACGAGCCCTTGGCGCGGGCCACCGACGGGGAGTCGTACAGCGTGGCCTCGGTGCCGTCGACGAGGGAGCCGATGGCGCGGATGGCGACCTGGCCCTCCTCGCCGAGGGAGGGCAGGACGCCCTCGGTGTACGCGACCAGCAGCGGGGTCGGAGAGACGATGAGGATGCCGCCCGCGTACCGGCGCCGGTCCTGGTACAGCAGATACGCCGCCCGGTGCAGCGCCACCGCGGTCTTGCCGGTGCCGGGACCGCCCTCGACGTACGTCACGGAGGCGGCGGGGGCACGGATGACCAGGTCCTGCTCGGCCTGGATGGAGGCGACGATGTCGCGCATGGTGTGGCTGCGGGCCTGTCCGAGCGCGGCCATCAGGGCGCCGTCACCGATCACCGGGAGTTCGTGGCCGTCCAGCGTGGCCTTCAGCTCGGGGCGCATCAGGTCGTCCTCGACGCCGAGGACACGGCGGCCCTTGGAGCGGATCACCCGGCGGCGTACCACCCGGCCCGGATCGACCGGGGTGGAGCGGTAGAAGGGTGCGGCGGCCGGGGCACGCCAGTCGATGACCAGGGGTGCGTAGTCCTGGTCGAGGACGCCGATCCGGCCGATGTGCAGGGTCTCGGCGATGTCGGCCGTGCCGTCGTCGCGCACGGCGCCGTCGGCGGGCTCGACCGCGGTGTACGCGCCGTCGGGTCCCTTCTTGCCGTCCTTGCCGAGCAGCAGGTCGATACGGCCGAAGAGGAAGTCCTCGAATTCGTTGTTCAGGCGGCTGAGGTGGATCCCCGCCCGGAAGACCTGCGCATCACGCTCGGCGAGTGCGCCGGGCGTGCCGACCTGGCCGCGCTTGGCGGCGTCGTTCATGAGGAACTCGGCCTCGTGGATCTTCTCCTCGAGCCGCTGGTACACCCGGTCCAGGTGTTCCTGTTCGACGCCGATCTCCCGGTCGCGCACGGAGTCGTCGCGTACGGAATCCTGGGCGGAGGAGTCGAGCGCGGTTTCCTGTTGAGCCTGAGCGGCCACCGGGCCCCCTTCTGACGTGCTGGGCAGCCGTCAAAGGTACGCGAAGGGGGCCCCGGAAAGCTATGCGTCTACCTCGACAAGCCGCTTGCCTTCGAAGGTCATGACCTCGAAGTGGTCGATCTCGTTCGGTGCGAAGGCGGCGCCGCCGTGGACGTAGAGCGGGTTTCGGGCCTGCTCGGTCTTGGCGTTCTCGATGCCGTAGCCCCAGTTCGGGACCGACCATGAGGTGATCGTCTCACGTTCGCCGTTCTTGCCGACGGCGATGAGAGAGCACTTCAGAGGCCCTTTGACGTTCTTGAGCTCGAGGACGGCGTGGGTGCCCCAGGCCTTCGCCTCCAGGCCGACGCTGGCGCTGACCTTGGTGGTCGGGTCGGTCGCCGAGATCTTGTCGGACATGTGGTCGAAGGCTTCCTTGGCGGGGCTGGCCGCCAAGGTCTCGTTGCCGCCGCTCGTGCCCTCGTCGCCGGCCGTCGTCGCCACCGCGGCGACCGGGCCGCCGATGATCAGCGCCGCCGCTGCCGCCACCATGTAGAAGGAGCGGCGACGGGTCATGGCGCGTCGCTCGGCGACTTCGTTGACCAGCTTCTCCGCGAGCCGCGGGGAGGGCTTGGCCGACAGCGACTCGCCGATGGCGGGCGTACCGGTGCCGGGCAGGTCCGCGAGGGCTGCCAGCATCGGCTCCATCCCGGCGAGTTCGTCGAGCTGCTGGGCGCACCACTCGCAACCGGCGAGATGCGCCTCAAAAGCGGTTGCCTCTACGTCGTCGAGAATCCCGAGAGCGTAGGCGCCGACGGTCTCGTGCTCGTTCGGGCCCGGAGATCCCTGCATAGGGCCAGACATACCCGGACCACCCGAGCCGAATCCCTGATGTCCCCCGTACACACTCATCACGCCGTCACCCCCCGCTCCTCCAGTGCCAGCTTCATCGATCGCAGGGCATAGAACACCCGTGAGCGCACCGTGCCACTCGGTATGCCGAGCGTCTCGGCCGCCTCATTGACCGTACGCCCCTTGAAATACGTCTCCACGAGCACCTCCCGGTGCGCGGGGGTCAGGTCGTCGAGCGCGTCCGACAGCGTCATCAACCACAGCGCCTTGTCGATCTCGTCCTCCGCGGGGATGACCTCCAGCGGCGACGGATCGACCTCCTGCGGCCGGGCCTGCCGGCTGCGATGGCCGTCGATGACGATGCGGCGTGCGACCGTCACCAGCCAGGGGCGTACAGATCCGGTCGCTCGATTGAGCTGACCGGCGTTCTTCCAGGCACGGATGAGTGTCTCCTGCACGACGTCCTCGGCGCGCTGCCGGTCTCCGGCGACCAGCCGAAGGACATAAGCGAGCAGAGGTCCGGCGTGCTCTCGGTACAGCGCACGCATCAGCTCCTCATCTGGTTCCGAGGGCTGGGACATGCGATGTCGGGCCCTCGATGCACGTTCATTGGCCACGACGGAATCCTTGCGCACGCCCACCTCCGATGTCCGGGGGTTCCCCCAGTCGGTCGCTCGACAACCGGTACGGAAGCCAACACCGGTGTGTTCAAAGTGACGTGACAGTTTTCTCAGCGGTGACGTGACGAGGGGGACATGGCCGCACATTCCCCCCGCCTTGTCTTTACATTCCCGCCACAATGGCAAGATCGAGGCCTTTGCCAGCGGCATGCGGCAGGGTCACGGAGTGTTGTCGAAATCACGTCGAAATTACTACGACAGCCGTTTCACATACGGAACTTATCGGGCGCTAGGCGCGGGCGAGTGCCGCGCGGCGGCGGTGCCGGGCCACCCGTTCGCGGTTTCCGCAGACCTCACTGGAGCACCAGCGCCTCCTGCGACCCCGGGAGGAGTCGACGTACACAATGGGGCAGTTGTCCCCTTCGCACTGTCTGAGACTCGCTCGCGCGACGGGGTCGGTGAGCAGTTCGACGGTGTCCCGGGCGATCGCACCGAGCAGCGCGGAGTACTCCGGCGGGTCCAACTCCCGCACCAGCGTGCCGTCTTCGCGACGCAGGGCGCGGGGGGCCGGGGGCGCGGTGCGGGCGAGTTCGTTGACGCGGGCGAGCGAGCGGTCGTACGGCGGTGTCGTGGGCGACAGCCTGCCGTGCACCAGCCGGCCGATGTGGCCGCGCAGTTCACGGAAGCCGACCAGCCAGGAGGCGTCGGCGTGGGTGAGGGGCGTGCCCGGTGGGACCAGTCCCGAGCCGGTGATCCAGGCGTGCAGCACCTCGACGGAGTCGAGCTTTTCGCCGGGGTGTGTGGTCGCGGTCGCGAGGAGATCCAGGCAGATGCGCCCGGCGTCGAACCGCAGCTCGTACGCGGACGAGGATGCGCTGCCCGTGACCGTACCCAGTGCCATGTGCCTGTCACCCACCTGTGCCGTGATGTGCAGTCGTTCGACTGCGGCGCCGTCGTGGCTGGTCGCGCAGTTCCCCGCGCCCCTTCTCGGCGTCGGGGGAACCGTTCCTTTAACAGTGCCTTCCCTCTCACGCGGCCGGAACCCCTCGTACCGGACCGGCGTGGACGTCTGCGTATGCCAATGCGCTTCTGGGGCATGGTCCGTCCACGGTGCGGGCCGTTGACTGAGGGCATGACGCAGAACAGCACTGGTACTGGCACTGGATTTGTACTGGGGGCGGCCACGGTCGCTATGGGGCTGATCGCCGGGGCCTTCTATGTCTTCGCGTGCGGTGTGATGCCGGGGCTGGCCCGCAGTGACGACCGGGCGTACGTCGAGGTCATGCGGGACATCAACGACGCGATCCAGAACCCCGTGTTCTTCCTTAGCTTCATGGGGGCACTGCTGCTCGCGGCGGTGTCGGCGTGGCAGTTGCGCGCGGCGCCCTGCCGGGCGTGGGTGTGGGCGGGCCTCGCGGCGTACGCCCTCACCTTCCTCGTCACGGTCGTGGTGAACGTCCCGCTGAACAACGACCTTGCCGAGAGCGGCACTTCGGCGTCGGTCGCGCGGGAGGAGTTCGAGGACATGTGGGTGGCCTGGAACGTCGTACGGGCGCTGTTGTCGACGCTCGCGCTGGCGTTCCTGGTGCGGGCCCTGGTGGTGTACGGCCGCGGCCGTCAGGCGTCGGCGTACTTGGCGTCGGCGGCCGGGTCGAGGGCGAGCCGGTAGCCGCGTTTGACGACGGTTTGGATGAGTTTGGGCGCCCCCAGTGCCGTACGCAGCCGGGCCATCGCGGTCTCCACGGCGTGCTCGTCGCGGCCGGCGCCGGGCAGCGCACGCAGCAGTTCGGCGCGGGCGACGACCCAGCCGGGCCGCCGGGACAGGGCCCGCAGCAGGGACATTCCGGCGGGCGGTACGGGTTTCAGCTCGCCGTCGACCAGGACCGCGTGGCCCCGGATCTCCACCCGGTGCCCGGCGATCGGCAGGGCCCGCGCCCGGGCCGGCAGCTCCTGGCAGAGCAGCTGGACGAGCGGGCCGAGCCGGAAACGTTCCGGCGAGACCGTGTCCACGCCACGGGCCTGGAGCGGCAGCGCGGTGACCGGGCCGACACAGGCGGGCAGGACGTCGTGGTGCAGGGCGGCGAGCAGTTCGGCCAGCAGACCGCGCTCCTCGGCGCGGGACAGCAGGGACGCGGCGGCGGGCGCGCTGGTGAAAGTGAGCGCGTCCAGGCCGCGTGAGACGGCGGCGTCGAGCAGCCGGTCGACCGGCCCGATGTCCTCCGGCGGCATCCACCGGTAGACCGGCACCCCGACGACCTCCGCGCCGGCGGCCCGCAGCGACTCGACGAATCCCGGCAGCGGCTCGCCGTGCAGCTGTATGGCGATACGACGCCCCTCGACCCCTTCTTCCAGGAGCCGGTCGAGCACCTCGGCCATGGACTCGCTGGACGGCGACCAGTGCTCGGTCAGCCCGGCGGCCCGTATCGCACCCTTGACCTTGGGTCCGCGCGCGAGCAGCTCCACGCCGCGCAGCTTGTCCAGCAGATCCTCGCCGAGGCCCCACCCGTCGGCGGCCTCGATCCAGCCCCGGAAGCCGATCGCGGTCGTCGCGACCGCGATGTCCGGCACGTTCTCGACGATGTCCTTGGTGGCGGCGAGCAGCTCACTGTCGTCGGAGAGCGGCACGATCCGCAGGGCAGGGGCGTGCAGAACCGCGGCACCGCGCCGCTGGAGCAGCGCCCCGAGTTCATCGGCCCGGCGCGCGGCGGTGACACCCACGGTGAACCCGGCAAGGGGCCCGTGTTCCGGTCGCTGCTGTTCGTCGTACATAAACTCTCGTCCCGCACTCGAGTCGTTGCACCGTATGACCCAGGTGAGGCCACGGCCTTGCATGAGGCACTGCCCCACATCAGGCACTACCTCAGATCAGGCGCTACCTCACATGAGGCATTTCGGCTCTTCTGCCTGCATGCCGACCGAGCCTGTCAACGGTGCGTGACAGGCTCGGTTCGGCTGGATGTCGCTGGTGTTACGTCACACCTCGGCGTAGTTGAGCTGCGGTTTCGCCTCCGATGCGGTGGCGGTGGCGGGAGCCTGCGCGGCCGGGCGACGAAGGTATACGGCCCAGGTGACCACGAAGCAGACGCCGTAGAAGGCGAGGAAGGCGACGAAGGCGCCGGTGCCGGAGCCCACGCTCAGGAACGACTGCCGGAAGGCGAGGTTGATGCCGAGCCCGCCGAGCGCGCCCACCGCGCCGATGAGACCCATGGAGGCACCGGAGAGTCGGCGGCCGTAGGAGGCGGCTTCCTCTCCCTCAAGGCCCATGGCGACGGCCTTGGCCTGGAAGATGCCGGGGATCATCTTGTACGTCGAGCCGTTGCCGAGCCCCGTCAGGATGAACAGCGCGATGAACGCGGTGGTGAACAGGGCCAGCGACTTCGACATCGAGGCGGAGATGATCACGGTGGTCGCGGCGGCCATGCCGACAAAGTTCCACAGCGTGATCTTCGCCCCGCCGTACTTGTCCGCGAGCCAGCCGCCGAAGGGCCGGATCAGCGAGCCGAGCAGCGGGCCGATGAAGGTGACGTACGCGGACTCCAGCGGCGTACGACCGAACTGCGTCTGAAGGACGAGGCCGAAGGCGAAGCTGTAGCCGATGAACGAGCCGAAGGTGCCGATGTAGAGGAAGGACATGATCCAGGTGTGGGGGTCCTTCGCGGCCTCCTTGGCGGCGCCGGTGTCGTTCTTCACGGACGAGATGTTGTCCATGTACAGCGCGGCGAGGACCGCGGCGACGACGATGCAGGGGATGTAGATCCCGAGCAGCACGCGCGGGCCGGCGCTGGCGCCGATGACCGCGAGGCCGACCAGCTGCACGACCGGGACACCGATGTTGCCGCCGCCGGCGTTCAGGCCGAGCGCCCACCCCTTCTTCCTGAGCGGGAAGAAGGCGTTGATGTTGGTCATGCTGGACGCGAAGTTTCCGCCACCGATGCCGGCGAGCATCGCGCACAGCAGGAAGGTGGTGAAGGACGTCCCCGGCTCCATCACGATGAAGGCGGCGATGGTGGGAAGCAGCAGCAGTGAGGCCGAGACGATGGTCCAGTTCCGGCCACCGAAGACCGCGACCGCGAAGGTGTAGGGGACCCGGACGAGCGCGCCGACCAGCGTCGCCATCGACACGATGACGAACTTGTCGGCCGGGGTGAGCCCGTACTCGGGGCCCATGAACAGCACCATCACGGACCACAGGGTCCAGATCGAGAACCCGATGTGCTCGGAGAGTACGGAGAAGATGAGGTTGCGGCGGGCCACCTTCTCTCCGGTCTCGTTCCAGAAGGTCTCGTCCTCGGGATCCCAGTGATCGATCCAACGGCCTCCCCTGCTCTGGGCGGGGGCCTGGCTAGGGGCTGTCATGACGCCTCCACGGTGCTCCGGGGCTCGGGCGGTTCTTTGCGGTGCTGAGCGGTATGAGTCCTGAAGGTAGGGAGGGCGCGTTTCCTGTCTGTGGCGTCGGGTGACCGGAAAGGAACTTTGCTCTCACCCCGGCGAAGGGCGGGATGAGAGGTTGTACGGCGAAACGAACGCGGACGCCCGCTACTGACGGCGGCGCGGCCCGTCCCCTCCCCCGAGGGAGGACGGACCGCGCCGGTCATCCGCTCACCTCACCTGCTCACCAGAAGACGCGCAGGTACGGCCACGACTTCGAGCCGGGCAGACCGTCGACGTCGAGGACGTGCCGTCCGTACTCCTCGTTGACGTCGGCCTGGAACTGCTTCATCGCGGTCTTGGACTTGTTGCCGAAGACGCCGTCGACCGTGCCGGTCGGGTAGCCCATGTCCTTGAGGATGCACTGGGCCTCGATGCCGGCCTTGCTGACGCCGCTGGACGACGGGACGACGGTGTTGCCGCTGTAGTAGCCGGCCTGCTTCTTCCCGCCGACGTTCTTGATGGTGCAGGAGTACGCCTGCGCGGAGACACCGCTGTCGGCGGACCCGCTCGCGGCCACGGCGGTGACCGGGGCGACGAGGACGCTGCCGAGGGCGGCGGTGGCGGCGAGGAGGGCGATGCGCTTGCGTGTCGCGGTCATGAGATCCCCGTTTCGTTTCGGTTCGCTTCACTTCGGGTGGGCTGTGCTGCTCACCGAGATTGCGGGATGCCGGGCAGGGGTTTCTACGGCAGCCGCGGAAGTGACGTACTCATGGGATGCCCCGTGCGCTGACCTGCGGAGATGAGGGTCGCAGGGACGGCACGGCGGGACGGTGGCCGATTCCGGACGGGGGCGGGAACCGACTTCCGGGACGGTCCGTGGTTGCTGACGTCCGTGGTTGCTGACGGGGGAAGGAACAAAGGGACGACGGACGACAGGAACGACGGACGACAGGGACCACGGACGCGGACGGGGTGGGGCATGTCGCGTTGGAACGAACTGCCGGAGGGACTGGACCCGCGGGTCCGGCAATTGGTGGTGCGATTACGCCGCCTGAAGGATCACAGTGGCCTGAGCCTCAGGCAGCTGACGGCGAAGACGGGCTACAGCTCGTCGTCGTGGGAGCGGTATCTGGGAGGCCGGTCGCTGCCGCCGCAGGAGGCCGTGGAGGCGATGGCGCGGATCGGGGGTGACGATCCGACGCGGTTGCTAGCGCTGCATGAGGTGGCCGCGGAGGCGTGGGCCACGCGGCGGGCGACAGCCGGCCCGGAGACCGAGGTCACTGCCGCGAGAGTACGTTCCCTCGCGCGCCGGCTCCGGGTGCTCCGGCGTCCGCTCCCGCTGCGGAGGCGGCCGGTACGGATCGCGGTGCTGGCGGGGACCGCGGCCGCGGTGCTCGCCGTCTTCTCGGCCCTCATGATCGTGACCGCCGGCGACGGTGAGACCCGGGCGGCATCGCACGGCTCGTCCTCCGCGTCGCGGTCGGCACCGACGTACACCTGCCGTGTCGAGCAGATCGACGGCCACTGGTACGCGGGCAACAGCCGCACCCGCGACGCGGTCCTCACCAAGGGCATGGCCGGGCCGGAGGTGGCCGAGGCGCAGTGCCTGTTGCGGCGGGCGGGGGCCGCGCCGGGGGACATCGACGGGATCTACGGCCCGCTGACGGAGCGCGCGGTCGAGCGGGTGCAGCAGCGGGCGGGGCTGGTGGTGGACGGGATCATGGGGCCGCATACGTGGGAGGCGCTGCGGCGATGAGTGGGGGGACTCAGCGGCCGGCTCCATCACCATCACCATCACCGGAACGCGCTCGGCTGACGGCCGCCCTGCGGGAACTGAAGGCGCGCACCGGGTTGAGCCTGGCGGGCCTGGAGGACCGTACTCCGTACAGCAAGTCGTCCTGGGAGCGCTATCTCAACGGCAAGACGATGCCGCCACGGCAGGCGGTACAGGCGCTGTGCCAACTCGCTGGTGAGCCGGAGGGGCGACCGCTGGCGTTGTGGGAGATCGCGGAGGCGGAGTGGAGGGGGCGGGCGAGGGAGGCGGGGGCTCGGGTTCCGGCTCCGGCTCCGGATGGGGCTGAGGTCCCGAGGGCCGGAGGCAGGGGTGTGTCGGTGGCGGTGATCGTGACGGTGGTGGCGTGTGCCGTGGCGGTCGGGGGCGTGGCGCTGGCTCTCTTCCTACTGCTGGGCGGGGAGGAAGAGCCCCAGGTGGCGACGGTGTCCTCCTCCCCCACGGGGCCTCGATGCCGGGGCGCCGAGTGTGAGGGACGGAACCCGATGCACATGGGGTGCGGCCGGGGCCCCGACACCCTCGCCTCGTATCGCACGGCCACGGGCGCACGGATGGAGCTGCGTTACAGCGAGGCGTGCGGGGCGGGCTGGGCCCGGGTGTGGGACACGCGGGTCGGCGACCGGATCGCGATGACGGCGGAGGGCGGACACGCGCGTACCGCCGAGGTCGTCGACGAGGTGGACGCGCAGTCCTACGTCTATACCGCCATGTCCGAGGCCCGTCCCGGGACGGTGGTACGGGCCTGCTTCCGGCCTGCGGCGGATGGCGGGGAGAGGGAGTGCTTCGACGATCGGGTGGGGTGACGCTCACTGCTTCATGCCGTGCCGGAACGGCGGAGCTCGGGGAAGGCTTCCTCCCATGTCTCACGCACGCCACGACCCAGCATCTTGCGCAGGATCGGCCAGTGGCGGACGAGATGTTCGCGGTTGAGGTAACGCACGAAATCATCCCTGGACCCGTTGTTGAGGACGATCCGGTACAGACCCAGCAGCAGCTTCACGTCACCGAGGTCGAATGCCCGCAGCCCGGACCACGCGAGCTCCAGCGGAAGCTCGACGGACCCGCGGCGATCATCCACGGGTCAGCCCTGCGGATGCGCTTCGGTGGCCCCGACGTGAAGCGCGGCCAGCTCAAGCATCTGCTCGACATGAGCGAGCTGCCGAACGTCACCGTCCGGGTGATCCCCTTCGACACGGAGTACTACCCGAGCACGGGCCAGTCTTTCGACTACATCGTGGGCCCGGTTCCGCAACTCGACACCGTGCAGCTCGACACCCACCATGGCGGCTGCGGATTCCTCGACGCGGAGGCACAGTTGAGCAAGTACCGCGCCGTGCTTGACCACATGGAGTCCTGCGCCCTCGGCCCTGCCGAGTCACGCGACTTCATCCAGAGCCTCATCCAGGACATCTGAGAGAGACCGACCGTGCAGACCCTCCACTGGCAGAAGTCCACTTACAGCGGCGACAGCTCGAACTGCGTCGAGATAGCCACCACCCCCACCATCATCCACATACGCGACTCCAAAACCCCCACCGAACCTCACCTCACGTTCCCACCCACCACTTGGGCGGACTTCCTCTCGCACGCGGCGGACGCGAGGCGCTGAGCACGAAGCACATTCGCTCGGTGATCGGGTCGCAAGTTCTTTCACGTTCCGGGCCAAGGGCACCTATCTGGGGCAGTACTAGGCTCCAAAACCTGAGCATTCTCGGCCAATTCGTACCTGTTGCACCGTCTGTTCGTATCTCTTCACGCGCGGGCATGTGACGGATCTGTGATTCCAGCGCATCGAATGTTTTGCGTCAGGCACCTTAGGTTCAGACTGGTCGGCATCTGTGATCTGTCTGAAGGAGGACATGTGGCCGAGAGTCCGGATTCGGGCAGGCAATTCGACGACTCCGAACTTCTGGAGATGTCCCAGGGAGACCCGGCGCAGGCGAGACTGCTGCGCAAGTCCCTGGAGACCCTCGCCGCCGGGCACGGCGGCGATGCCCTGAAGGAGATGGCACAGGAGGTCCTCTCCGGGCGGGCGAGCCTGCGGGACGCCGCGAACGTGTCCGCGTACGCCGACCAGCTGATCGAGCAGGCGGCGCCCATGGCGGAGAAGTGGGCCTCACTCTCCGAGGCGGAGCGCGAGGAACTGGCCGCAGAGGGCAGGCGCGCGATCGCGGCGGAGCAGGAGCAGATCGACGAAGAACAACGCGCGGCGCCCGACGAGCGCGCCGGCAAGAAGTCCCGGCATGACGGCCGTGGCTGGTCACTGTACTGACGGGGGCGGGAGCAGACCGTGGGTTTTCGAGTAGAGCCGGACGCGATCCAGGGGTTCTCCACGCTCGTGGGGCGCGGCGCCGAGGGCGCCACGAAGGCCGTCGAGTACACGAGCAACAACGCGAAGATCGACACGATGGTCGGAGGGCAGCTCTGGGATCTTGTCGCGGGCGATCACGACAGTTACGTGGAAGCCGCCAAGAAGGCCCTGGGCAAGGTGCAGAGCGTCCTCACCGCGTCGCAGAAGGAACTGTCCCAATCCGCCAAGTACTACCGCGAGACGGACACGGACGAAGCCGCGAAGATGGACGCCACCTACCCGGGCTCCAAGGGCGGTGGAGGCGCACCGTCCGGCGGCGGCAACGGAAGCGACTTCGCCGACGCGCAGGACGCCGCGGCCGCCCTGAAGGCACCGGCGGGCGACAGCGACAACCCTCTGGTCAAGTACGCCCAGGGGCACGCCGACGAATACACGATGAACCCGGTGCAGAAGACCCTCGGCACCGTCCTCGACCTGGGCAGCCCCTCCACCGTGGCCGTGGAGGCGGTGAAGCTGCTCTTCGGCGTCGACATCTTCGGCGAGATCAACAACTGGGTTCTGGGCGACTGGAACAAGTACAAGGACTGCGCCGAAGTCTGGGGAAACCTCGGCTCGTTCTGCGACGCGGTGGCCGCGAACCTGAAGAAGGGCACCACGAACGTCGGCGTGACCTGGGAGGGCAACGCCTACGACGCCGCGAAGGTCTACTTCGACGAGTTCAGCAAGAAACTCGCCGACTTCAAGGAGAGCTTCGACTCCCTGAAGACCTGCTACGACCAGGCGGCACAGATGGTGTTCCAGCTCGCCGAGGTCCTCAAGGCCGGGGTCGTCTTCCTCGCCGACATGGCGATCATCTGGATGGCCAACATGGCCGCGGCCACGGCCGTCAACGCCATCCCGGTCGGCGGGCAGGTGGCGTCCGCCGCCATGTTCGCCCTGGCCGCCGCGCAGGCCGTCATGATCATCGAGAGGTACGCCGCTCTGGTGAAGGCATTCGACGCGACCATGATGGCCATCACCGGGCTCGGGGCGGTGCTGTCCACGGCGATCAACGGCTTCTCGGCGGCCGACGGCTTCCCCGAGGCCAGCTCCGCCGGCTACGACAACCGAGTGGTCGCCTGAGATGCCCTACCCCTCCTCAAGCGAGAACCTGGAGCTGTTCCTCACCCGCGCCCGGATGCTGTCCGCGGTGGCCGTCCCCGCATACCTGGCCCTCCTGCTCTTCCTCACCAGCGAGGAGGGCTGGCGCTGGAGCTTCCTGGTGTTGTGCGTCCTGCCGCCCGTCGCCGCGGTGGCGGGCTTCGTGGGGAAGCGGGACATCCGACCCGGGCTGGCGGTGGCGGCGCTGGTCCTGGCGTTCGCGCCACTGCCGCTGATCGGCGGGCTCGAGGCGTTGTTCTAGCACCGCGAGGTTCTAGTACCGCGAGGTGCTGTTCACGCCTCGCGGCCGACGGATACGCGCGCCGCGACTCCCGACAGGTCGTGGGCCCACACGCTGTTGCGGTCGGTGACCTAGCGGCTCAGGGCGTGGTGCGGCCACAGGCCCGCGGCGACTCGTCGGCTGCGCTCGTTCCACTGGCGGGCCGCGGGGACGTCGGCCTTGTAGTGGTTGAGGGCGTAGCCGCCGGTGTGGATGCGGAGCAGGGTGAAACCGCCCGGGTAGTCGGGAAGACACCGGGCGCGGACGCGTAGGCGTCGACGATCGCACGGGCCTGGCGGCGCTCCAGCTGCTGGCCGCGGGTCACCGTGAGGACGAAGTCCCGCACGGGCACCGCGGTCGTCGGTCCTACCACCTGGTGGGCGAAGCGCATTGCCGTGGGGTGAGCGTGGTTGGACGTTGGGGCCCTGCTCCCGAAGGAGGGTCCCAGCGTCCATGGCTCACGCCCGATGCGCCCTGCCCCTGTCCCCGCCAAACTTGGAACCATCCGGCCACAACCTCGGCTTCCGCTTCGCGGCGATGTCCTCGATCCAGCCCACCCCCACGATCGCCAGTCCGATCAGTGGCCACACCAGCAGGAACATCCACAGCATGTACGTCGCGTCGAGCGCCGCCATCGCGCTCTCGCCCTGCATGAACGGCAGCTCGTACGCGCGGTCGATGATCGGGACCGTGGCCATGATGAGCATGTTGTGCCAGAGGTAGATCGTGACGGCGCGGTTGTTGGACAGGGTCACGAGCTTGTCCCACCTGGCGAGGCGGCCGGGGAGTTGCTGCCAGGACGGGGAGTAGACGAGGAGGATGACGACGAAGCCGAAGGACCAGGTGGCCTGGGCCAGGGGGATGTCGTTCAAGTCCCAGCCGTCGGGGCCCAGGTGGCCGGATGCCCACCACAGGCCGAAGGCCATCAGCAGCGTCGAGCAGGAGACGGACAGGTAGCGGGGGATTTTTGCCAGCAGGCCCTCGTGGTGGGCGATGCCGAGGACCCAGCAGCCGCCGTAGACCGCGAAGTCGGTGACCGCGTTGCCCGTTTCGCCGGGGATGGTGACAAGTCCGGTGCCCACTACGGCCGTCAGGCCGAGCGGGGCGAGCAGGGTCGGCCAGGGTGCCTTGCGGAATGCCCACAGCAGCAGGGGCGATGCCACCACGAACCACAGATACGCCCGCAGGTACCACAGCGGACCCGCCGTCTGCACCGCCCAGGTGTCCTCCACCAGGCCCGTCGGGGAGCCGATCTGCCAGGGAAAGGGCGGGGCGCCGATCGGGACGACGTAGTTGACCAGTTTGAGG
The DNA here is from genome assembly GCF_040656035.1 of Streptomyces sp. NPDC050211. NCBI lineage: Bacteria > Bacillati > Actinomycetota > Actinomycetes > Kitasatosporales > Streptomycetaceae > Streptomyces > Streptomyces sp. NPDC050211. The sequence goes on along the minus strand of NZ_JBFALC010000002.1, from coordinate 25,121 downwards.
AGAGTCCAGACGGGGCCCTCGTCCGAGGCCTTCGTCGGGTTCCAGCCGTCCGCGAACATCAGGACCAGGATCACCGCGCTGAACGCCCAGAGCGGGGGCAGAAGGCGCCGGATGCGGCCCTTGATCACTCCCCATGCCGGGCGGTTCAGCGAGCGGGCCATCAGGGCACCCGCCAGCGCGAACATCACGCCCATGGAGGGGAACAGGACGGTCAGCCAGGCCCAGCCGAACAGGTGGTACACGACCACTCGGACCAGGGCTATGGAGCGGAGGAGGTCGAGGTAGCGGTCCCGGCCGGGTTTCGCGGCAGTGGGTGCCGGCTGCTCTGCCGTGCGCTGCTGCGGAATGCCGTACGACGTGTTCACGCCCGTCGCCGTCGGCTCGTAACTCTGCGTCATCCCACCGGCCTCCGATCGGCCCCGCCCTGGGGCGCCCGCGGTTTCGGCACTCCGCCGCCCGGCGCTTCGACGACCCCGGTGCGGCGCAGCTTCTGCCAGCGCAGGCGGCCGCCGGTCAGGGCGGTGATCCAGGACTGGAGCAGGACGACGTACATGAGCTGCCGGTAGAGGATCTGCTGGAGGGGCAGGGAGATGAGGTGGGTCATGCGTTCGCGGTCGAGGCGGAAGGCGTAGGCCGCGCAGACCGCCTGGATCGCCAGGACGCCCAGCCAGGCGCCGATGGTCTTCGTCGTCGGGCCGAAGATGATGCCGTAGAGGAGGAAAACGTCGATCAAGGGGGCCAGGAGCGGGGCCAGGACCATGAACAGGGACACCAGGGGCAGGCCGACGCGGCCGAAGCGGCCCGACGGGCCCCGCTCCACCAGCGCTCGGCGGTGCTTCCAGATCGCCTGCATGGTGCCGTACGACCAGCGGTAGCGCTGGGACCAGAGCTGCTGGACCGTCTCCGGGGCCTCGGTCCAGGCGCGGGCGTTCTCGGCGTAGACGACCCGCCAGCCGTCGCGGTGCATCGCCATGGTGATGTCGGTGTCCTCGGCGAGCGTGTCGTCGCTCATGCCGCCGACGCGTTCGAGGGCGCTGCGCCGGAACGCTCCCACCGCGCCCGGGATCGTCGGCATGCAGTGCAGGATGTCGTACATACGGCGGTCGAGGTTGAAGCCCATCACGTACTCGATGTGCTGCCAGGCGCCGATGAGGGAGTCGCGATTGCCGACCTTCGCGTTGCCCGCGACCGCGCCCACGCTCGGGTCGCCGAAGGGCTGGACGAGTTCGCGGACCGTGGCCGGTTCGAAGACGGTGTCGCCGTCCATCATCACGACGATGTCGTAACGGGCGTTCGCGAGACCCCGGTTGAGGGCGGCCGGTTTGCCCGCGTTGAGCTGGCGGACCACCCGGACGTTCGGCAGGCCCATCGCCTCGACGATGCGGGCGGTGCCGTCGCTGGAGCCGTCGTCGACGACCACGACCTCGATGGGATGCTCACTGGCCATCAGTGAACGGACGGTGTTCTCGATGCACTTGGCCTCGTTGTACGCCGGCACCAGCACCGACACCGGTTCGGTGACCGGCGGTCCCCAGCTGAAGTCGCGGCGGCGCACCCGGCGGGCGTGGATGCCGGAGAGCAGGAGCATCAGGACGAAGCGGCTGATGACCAGGAAGCCGATCACGGCCAGGCAGACCACGAGTACGTCCGTGATCCGCTCCGAGGCCTGGACCAGGAAGACCCACGCCTTGCCCTTCCACCGGTCCAGGCCGGTGACCTGAGTGTGCGCGCTGGGCGCGTCGAGGGCCTCGGTGAGGTTGTCGAACTCGTAGCCCTGAGCCTTGAGATCGGGCAGGAACCGGTCGAGGGCCGCGACGGTCTGGCTGCGGTCGCCGCCGGAGTCGTGCATCAAGACGATCGCACCCTTGCCGTCCTGCGGGGTGGCGCGGCGGATGATCTCGTCGACGCCGGGCCGCTGCCAGTCCTCGCTGTCGGTGTTGTTGACGATCGTGATGTACCCGCGGCTGCCGATGTAGTCGGTGACCGGCCAGGACTTGTTGTCCATGGCGTCGGCGAAGGAGGAGTACGGCGGCCGGAAGAGGGAGGTGCGGATGCCGGCCGCGCCGCTGATCGCGAGCTGGTTCTGGGACAGCTCCCAGTCGATGCGCTGCTTCGACTGGTAGGAGAGGTCGGGGTGGTTGAAGGTGTGCAGGCCCACCTCGTGGCCCTCGTCCACCATCCGCTTGACGAGGTCGGGGTAGCGCGAGGTCATCGTGCCGGTGACGAAGAAGACCGCGTGGGCGTGGTGCTCCTTCAGCACGTCCAGGACCCTCGGGGTCCAGACCGGGTCCGGACCGTCGTCGAAGGTGAGGACGAGACGGTGGTCGGGAACGCGCAGGCTGGTGGTGCGGCCGCTGCGAGTGTCGATGACCGGGCCGCCCTTGAGGATCTGCTCCGGCACCCGGTCGGTGGCGGCGGGCGGCTGGACGCGGTGGTCGGCAAGGATCTCGCTGTGGACATACCCCCGCAGCATCAGCATCGCCATCAGCGCGACCAGGACGAGCGAGGGGAGCAGCAGGCGCATGGGCAGGCGGCGGCGCCGGGAGCTGTCACGGGCTCCGGTCGCGGGCCCGGGACGGCGGGTGCGGGATGCCATCAGGTGATGTTCTCCGGGGACGGGGTGGGAGCGGAGGTGCCGCCCGGCTCCTGGGCGACGGGGCTCGGGTCGCTCGCGCCGTCGGCCACCGCGCCCGGGGGGTCGACGGTCGCGGAGGCACTGGCCGAGGGCGAGGGCTCGCCGCCGCCGGTCGGGCTCGGGTCAGGCGAGGCGGAGGCCGACGGGTCGTCGGACGGCTCCGGGTCGGCGGGGTCGTCGGACGGACCGGTGCCCGGGTTCTGGGGCGTCCGGGTCGCCGAGGGCTCGGGGTCGGCGGACGTGCCGGGGTCCACGACGCCGGCGGAGGCGCCGGGCGCGGTGGCGGACGCCCCGAGTGAGGGCGGTACCTCGACTCCCGCGGACTCGGTCACGCCGGGTGAGACGAGACCGGTGCCGGTGGGTTGCGCCGACTGGGCGGGCAGCGGCGGGGTGTCGACCTTGCCGGCCGGCTGGTCGTCCTTCTGGCCCGGCACGGGCAGCCAGGGCGCTTCGGAGTTGCCGGACATCAGGGTGGCCAGGATGACCACGGCGTAGACCGCGCAGGCGATGCCCACGGCCATGCCGATCCGGCGGTACCTGCGGCTGCGGCGGCCCGACTCGTCGACGAACACCGGTCCGTCGGAAGAGGAGGAGGACGAGGAGGACGAGGAGGACGAGGAAGCCGTGGAAGAGGGGCCGCCCGTGCCGGACGGTCCGCCCTTCGCCGCGTGCAGGCGCAGGTTGTCGAGCTGCAGTCCTATGCCGTCGAGCTGGACCGTCACCTCGTGCGGGTCATGGGTGTGCCCGTCCGTCTCGCCGGACTCGGCCCAGGGGTCTCTGGGAGCGGTGGCCGCACCGGCTCTGCCGGCCCGAGGCAGCACCTCGGTCTGCTCGGCGGGCGAAGCCGACGCTGTCTCCTGGCTCGCTCTCATCCCCCGGGTTTCCGGAAACGCCTGCGTGCCGGTACCCGGCCGCCCATCGCCGGGCCCCGCTCCCGCCCCCGGCAACGCCCGAGTCCCGGAAGCCGCGTCAGGCCACTCCGGTTGGGCGTCTTCCCGCCAATTTTTCACGCGCACGCACATCCCCCCACGGACCGTTCTGGGCGCGCACGACTCCGAGCACCAGTCGACCGAACCGGGCCCCCACCCGGCCCGAGCGCCCCCCTTACCACACCGTGCTCAGGGCATGAATGTAGCGCACCGCGGAGGATCCATGTTCGTCCCGTGTCAGATATGCGTACTTACTGTGTGCACGTCAATGGCTGGAATCCACCCATCGGCGGGCCTCCGCAGCCATCCCTCCTCGGCGGCGAGCTGGGCCGCGGCCCGTCGAAGTGCGTCGAATCCTGGGTGCACCAGCCCCTTTCGCCACACCAAACTGACGAGCGAGAGGGGAACGGGGTCGATGAGGGGCCGTACCACCGTCGAAGGCATGGCCGGAAAATCCACCACGGCGAGGATCGGGTTACGCATCTTGGCCATGATCCGCTGGAACTCCTCGTCACCCACCGCAAGCGGAGCGGGCGCGGCGACCTGGATGCCGCGCCCCTCGAACAGCCGGTGAGCAAGATCGGTCCACTCCGGTGTCCGTGGATTTCCGGCGCCCGCGTACACCGTCTCGCCCGCAAGCGCTTCGAGTGGCACTGCCTCATTTCCGGCCAGTCGGTGATTCTCGGGCAGGACGACCGCCATCGGCTCGTACCGCACCGGCTGGTGGTCGAGCTGGGCCCGCAGCGCCGGGTCCAGTCCCGCGTACCGCCCGAACGACGCGTCCAGCCGCCCCGCGATCAACTCCCCCGCCGCGCCGGTCAGCCCGCTCTCGAAGCGGGCCATCAGCTCCTGCTCGGGGGCGAGTTCACGCGCCCGGTGCAGCACCCGGCGGCCGGTGACGAGACCCGGCGAGTTCAGGTCCACCAGCAGCGGCCTGGCCTGCCCGAACGCCGCCAGCAGCGCCTCCTGCGCCGCGAGCACCCGACGCGCGTACGGCACCAGCCGCTCACCGTCGGCCGTCAGCGTCACCTGGCGCGTGGTCCGTACGAACAGTTCGGCGCCCAACTCCCGCTCCAGGCGCCGTACATCACGACTCAGCGCCTGCTGGGCGACGTAGAGCCGGGCCGCGGCGCGGGTGAAGTGCAGTTCTTCGGCAACGGTGACGAAAGCACGGAGCAAGCGGGGATCAGGCATGACGGGAACTTACAACGCAGATGCGTGAATCGGCCCACAGAAGGTGTTGGACCCCTTGATCGCTCAGGGGCGACGGTTGCTCCATGTCCAGCCCCTACCGCCACCTCTTCACCCTCCCCGGCACCCGAGCCTTCACGATCGGGAATCTCATCGCCCGGCTTCCCATGGGCATGTTCAGCGTGAGCGCGATCCTGATGATCGCCGGTTCGCGGGGGTCGTACGCCCTCGCCGGCGCCGTCACCGCAACGGGCCTCGCGGCGACCGCCGTGACCGCCCCCTGGACCGCCCGGCTCGTCGACCGGCACGGGCAGGCCCGGGTCGCCGTACCCGCCACCACCCTCGCCGCGCTGGGCAGCCTCGCGCTGCTGCTGTGCGTTCACTACGACGCCCCGGACTGGACCCTGTTCGCCGCGTACGCCGCGACCGCCACCACCCCCAACCTCGGCGGCATGTCCCGCGCACGCTGGGCCCACCTGCTCAAGGACGACACCGACGCCCTGCACACCGCCAACTCCTTCGAGCAGGCCGCGGACGAGCTGTGCTTCATGCTGGGCCCGGTCCTCGCGGCCTTCCTCTGCGGCACGTTCTTCCCGGAGGCGGGCACGCTGACCGGCGCCGTCCTCCTGCTCACCGGCATGCTGCTGTTCGCCGCCCAACGCGCCACCGAACCGCCGATACAGCCGCCGATACAGGGGCGGAAACCGGCGAAAGCCCCCCTCCGCACCCCCGGCATGCCCGCGCTCCTCGCCGCGTATCTCGCCCTGGGCGCGGTCTTCGGCTCGATGGAGGTCGTGACGCTCGCGTTCGCGGACGCACAGGGTCACAAGTCGGCGGCGGGCGCGATCCTCGGTCTCCAGGCGGCCGGTTCCTGCGCGGCGGGCCTGCTGTACGGCGCGATGAAGCCGACCGGGCCGGCGGAACGCCGCTACCCGTACTGCATAGCCGCCATGACCGCCCTCATGACCCTCCCGCTGCTCGCCGCAGCCCTCACCGGCTCGCTCCTCGTGCTGGCCGGCGCCCTGCTCGTCGCCGGTATGGCCACGGCGCCGACCATGGTCACCAACATGACCCTGATCCAGCAGCACACCCCGGCCGACCGCCTCAACGAGGGCATGACGCTCGCGGTGACCGCGCTGCTCGGCGGTATCGCGTGCGGCAGCGCGCTGGGCGGCTGGACGACGGAACACCTGTCGGCGACGGCCGGCTTCTGGATACCCGTGGCCGCCGCGACGGCGGCGTTGACGATCGCGCTCTCCAGAGCGCGTCCCGGAACACTCCCCGGACCACTCCGCCGAACGCTCCCCTGAGCGCTCCACGGAACCAATTCGCGTCCACCCCATTGACGCCCTCACAGCCCCCACATACCTTCGCCCGTCGAAGCGCTTCGACGTCCCGCATCGAATCGATTCGACGACCGCTGTCGAACGACCGCTGCGTGACCCTCACGATCCATCAAGCACGATCCATCAAGATCCACAAGATCCATCCGGCTCCGACTTCCCTGGAGGCACGGGATGTTGACGACACGAAGGCGTGTGGTGGCGACGGCGGTGATACTCGCCGGGTCACTGCTCCTGACCTCCTGCGGAGACTCCGACAGCGGGTCCTCAGGAGACGGCAAGACGCTCAAGCTGTGGCACTACGAGGCCCCGAACAGCGCGATGGGACTGGCCTGGAACGAGGCGATCAAGGAGTTCAAGGCCAAGCACCCGGGCGTGAAGGTGGAGTTCGAGGAGAAGGGCTTCGAGCAGATCCAGAAGACCGCCCCGATGGTCCTCAACTCCTCCGACGCCCCCGACGTCATGGAGTACAACAAGGGCAACGCGACCGCGGGCCTGCTGTCCAAGCAGGGCCTGCTCACCGACCTGTCCGAAGAGGCCACCAAGCGCGGCTGGGACAAGAAGCTCAGCGCGAGCGTCCGCACCACCAGCGTGTACGACGCGAACGGCGTCATGGGCTCCGGCAAGTGGTACGGCGTACCCAACTACGCCGAGTACACGATGGTCTTCTACAACAAGGACCTCTTCGCCAAGTACAAGATCCCCGAGCCGAAGACGTTCGACGAACTGACCGCCGCGATGGACACGTTCGTCAAGAACAAGGTCACCCCGCTGGCCAACGGCGGCGCCGAGTACATCGCCCACCAGTACCTCTACCAGCTGGCCCTGTCGAAGGCCGACCGCGCCTGGGTGGACTCGTACGAGCTGTACAAGGGCAAGACCGACTTCCACGACCCGGCCTGGACGTACGCCGCCGACACCTTCGCCGACTGGGTGAAGAAGGGCTACATCAGCAAGACGTCCAGCAATGTGAAGGCCGAGGAGACCGGGGTCTCCTTCATCCAGGGCAAGGCGCCGATCCTGTTCTCCGGCAGCTGGTGGTACGGCCGTTTCGTGGACGAGGCGAAGTTCGACTGGGGCACCTTCCTGTGGCCCGAGTCCAACCTCACGCTCGGCTCCGGCGGCAACCTGTGGGTGGTCCCCAAGGGCGCCAAGAACAAGGAACTCGCCTACGACTTCATCGACATCACCATGTCGGAGAAGATCCAGAACCTGCTCGGCAACAAGGGCGGCGTCCCGGTCGCGGCCGACGCGAGCGCCATCACCGACCCGAAGTCCAAGTCCCTCATCGATAACTTCAACACCCTCTCCCAGCGGGACGGCCTGGCCTTCTACCCCGACTGGCCGGTCCCCGGCTTCTACGACGTCCTCGTCTCCGAGACCCAGAAGCTGATCACCGGCAGCGGGCAGCCGGACGGCTATCTCGACGCTCTGCAGGAGGCGTACGACAAGGGCGTGCCGAAGCAATGACGGTGACCGTCGAGCGGCGGGTGGCCGGCAAACAGACCCACGCCGGTCACCCGCGCCGCCCCCGTGACTCGTACGCCCTCTTCCTGCTGCCCGGTGTCCTCGCCTTCCTGGCCGTGATCATCGTCCCGTTCCTGATGAACACGGGCGTGAGCTTCACCGACTGGCAGGGCGTGGGGTCCCCGGAGTGGTCCGGGCTCGCCAACTACCGGGAGCTGCTGGACGATTCCGAGTTCTGGGCGTCGTTCCGGCACAGCCTGTTCATGGTCGTCGCCATGGCGGCCGTACCGACGGCGGCCGGACTGGTGCTGGCCGCCGCGCTGTTCGACTATGTCGGCAAGCACTTCGGATCGAAGACGGTCGCCGTCCTGCGCGCCTGCTTCTACCTTCCGCAGGTGCTGCCGATCGCGGTCGCGGGCATCGTCTGGAGCTGGATCCTCGCCCCGGACAACGGCTCCCTCAACGAACTGCTCAAGGCGATCGGCCTGTCGAGCTGGCAGCAGGACTGGCTCGGCGATCCCGACATCGCGCTCTACAGCGTGATGGGGGTGATGGTCTGGGTGCAGCTCGGCTTCCCGCTGGTCATCTTCATGGCGGGCCTCCAGCGCGTCGATCCGCAGCTGTACGAGGCGGCCGAGCTGGACGGCGCCGGCTGGTGGCGCCGCTTCTGGCACATCACGCTGCCGCAGATCCGCCCGGAGATATACGTCGTCCTGACCTGGTGCACGATCGCCGCGCTCAAGGTCTTCGGCGCGGTGTACGTCCTGACGAAGGGCGGGCCGGGCGGCGCCACCAACGTGCCGTCCTACTTCTCCTTCACCACGTTCTTCGAGAAGACGCAGGTCGGCTATGGCGCCGCGATCTCCACGGTCCTGACGGTGATGATCCTGCTGCTGTCGCTGATCGGCCTGAAGCTCCAGACCCGCGCGGAGGAAAGGGAGGGATCATGACCGGCGCCCTGCGTCGCTACCCGGTCCTCGTCGCCCTGTGCATCGCGGCCCTCTTCATGATCGTGCCGTTTCTCATCGTCACGCTCAACGCGTTCAAGTCACCGGCCGAGTACTCCCAGAACGGCCCGCTGAGCCTCCCCGAAGGCCTCTACCTGGACGGTCTGAAGGACTTCTGGGAACGCGTCGACTACACCCAGAAGCTCGTCAACTCCCTGCTCATCAGCGGCGGGGTGGCGGTGTTCGCGGTGATCCTGTCGATCCTCAACGCGTATGCGATCGGCATCGGCCGCATCAAGGGCCGCACCTGGGTGCTGGCCTTCTTCGTCCTCGCGAACATGCTGCCGCAGGAGGCGCTGGTCTACCCGATCTACTACCTGAGCAAGGAGGCGGGGCTCTACGACACCCGGCTCAGCGTGATCATCGTGTTCACGGTGATCCAGGCGGCGTTCGGCACGTATCTCCTCTCCTCCGTCCTCAGCCAGTTCCCCCGGGAGATCATCGAGGCCGCCCGGATCGACGGCGCGAACAAGTGGCAGATCCTGTGGCGGATCGTCGTCCCCGTCAGCCGCCCAACCCTCGGCGTGCTGCTGGTGTTCTTCTTCATCTGGACCTGGAACGAGTTCCTGCTCCCCCTGGTCATGCTGATCTCCAACGACAACCAGACGGTGTCGGTGGCCCTCGGCGTCCTCCAGGGCCAGCGTCTGATGGACGCCACCATGACCAACGCGGCCGCCCTCCTCGGCGTGCTCCCCGCCCTCGTCTTCTTCCTCGTCTTCCAGCGAACGCTCACCCGCGGCATCGCCGTGGGAGCCGTGAAGTAAGGGACCCCCACGTGAAGTTCACCGACGGCTACTGGCTGCTCCGCGAAGGTGTCACCGCGGCCCACCCGGTCGAGGTGCTCGACGTCACCGCGACGGACGGCGCACTGGAGATCCACGCGCCGACCCAGCCCATCCGGCACCGCGGCGACCTGCTGAAGGGACCGGTCGTGACGATCAGCGCCCACACACCGATGCCCGACGTCATCGGCCTCACCTTCACCCACTTCGAGGGCGAGCAGCCGCGCGGCCCCCAATTCGACCTCGCGAGGGAGGAGACCGCCGCCCACACGGAGTACGACGAGGAGAACGCGACCCTCACCTCCGGCGCGCTGTCGGTCCGGGTGGCCCGCACCGGCCCCTGGCACGTCGACTTCCTCGCCCACGGCCGCACCCTCACCTCCAGCGGCCCCAAGGGCATGGGCATCATGCGGGACGGGGAAGGCTCGCACTTCCTGCGGGAGCAGCTGAACCTCAAGGTCGGCACCTCCGTCTACGGCCTCGGCGAGCGCTTCGGCCCGCTGGTCAAGAACGGCCAGGTCGTCGACATCTGGAACGCCGACGGCGGCACGGCGACCGAACAGGCCTACAAGAACGCCCCGTTCTATCTGACGGACGCCGGCTACGGCGTCTTCGTCGACCACCCGGGCAAGGTCTCTTTCGAGGTGGGCTCGGAGACCGTGTCGAGGGTCCAGTTCAGCGCGGAGACGCAGCAGTTGACGTATTACGTCATCTACGGCCCCTCCCCCAAGGACATCCTCCGCAAGTACACGGCCCTCACCGGCCGCCCGGCCCTCCCACCCGCCTGGTCGTTCGGGCTGTGGCTGTCGACGTCCTTCACGACGTCGTACGACGAGGAGACGGTGACGTCGTTCATCGAGGGCATGCGGGAGCGCGAACTCCCGCTCTCCGTCTTCCACTTCGACTGCTTCTGGATGCGCGAGTTCAACTGGTGCGACTTCCAGTGGGATCCGCGGGTCTTCCCGGATCCGCAGGGCATGCTGTCCCGGCTGCACGCGCGAGGCCTGCGCGTCAGCGTCTGGATCAACCCGTACATCGCCCAGCGCTCCCCGCTGTTCGCGGAGGGCAAGGCGCTCGGGCATCTGCTGAAGCGGCCGGACGGCAGCGTGTGGCAGTGGGATCTGTGGCAGCCGGGCATGGCCCTGGTCGACTTCACCTCCCCCGCCGCCCGTGACTGGTACGCGGCCAAGCTGGAGGCGCTGCTCGCACAGGGCGTGGACTGCTTCAAGACGGACTTCGGCGAGCGGGTGCCGGTGGACGTGGCCTGGTCCGACGGCTCCGACCCGGAGCGGATGCACAACTACTACACGTACCTCTACAACCGCACGGTCTTCGACGTCCTGCGCAAGCACAGGGGCGAGGAGGAGGCGGTCGTCTTCGCCCGGTCGGCGACGGCGGGCAGCCAGAAGTTCCCCGTGCACTGGGGCGGCGACTGCGAGGCGACGTACGAGTCGATGGCCGAGTCGTTGCGGGGTGGCCTGTCCCTCGGGCTCTCCGGCTTCGGGTTCTGGAGCCATGACATCGGCGGCTTCGAGGGCACGCCGACGCCTTCGCTGTTCAAGCGGTGGCTGGCGTTCGGACTGCTGTCGTCGCACAGCCGGCTGCACGGCAGCTCGTCCTACCGGGTCCCGTGGCTGTTCGACGAGGAGTCGGTGGACGTGCTGCGGCACTTCACCCGGCTGAAGCTCAGCCTGATGCCGTATCTGTACGAGGCCGCCCGCACCGCCCAGGCCGAGGGGACGCCGGTCATGCGGGCCATGGTGCTGGAGTTCCCGGACGATCCCGGGTGCGCGCATCTGGAGCGGCAGTACATGCTCGGGCCGGACCTGCTGGTGGCGCCGGTCTTCGACGATGAGGGGTATGTGACATATTACTGTCCCGAAGGCATCTGGACCCACTTCGTCAGCGGACAGACGGTCACCGGCCCGCGCTGGGTGCGCGAGAAGCACGGCTTCATGAGCGTCCCCCTGCTGGTCAGGCCCGGTGCGGTGATCCCGGTCGGCGCGGTGGCCGACCGGCCCGACTACGACCACGCCGACGGGGTGACGCTGCGGGCCTACGGGCTGGAGCGGGGCGCCCAGGTGACGGTGCGGGTCGGGGAGGTGGCCTTCACCGTCGTACGCGAAGGGGACACGCTGCGGGCGTCGTGCAGTGATCCTTCGGCGCCGTGGGCGCTGGCCGCGGGCGAGCGGGTGGTGCGGGCGCCGGCCGGGACCGGCTTCCTGACGGTGGAGCTGGGCTGATGGTGAAGATCACTGATGTGGCCCGGCACGCCGGGGTCTCCCCCAGCACCGTCTCCTACGCGCTCAGCGGCAAGCGCCCGATCTCCGAGGAGACCCGGCAGCGCGTCGAGGCGTCCATCCGCGAACTGGGCTACCGGCCGCACGCGGGCGCCCGGGCGCTGGCCAGCAGTCGCTCCAACGTGCTGGCCCTGGTAGTCCCTTTACGGGCCGGCATCCACGTCCCGGTCGTCATGCAGTTCGCGGTGTCGGTGGTGACGACGGCACGGCGGTACGACCATGACGTGCTGCTGCTGACGCAGGAGGAGGGCGAGGAGGGGCTCAGAAGGGTCGCCGACACGGCGCTCGTCGACGCGCTCGTCGTGATGGACGTCCAGCTCGACGACGCCCGGCTGCCACTGCTCCGCTCGCTGGACCGGCCGTCGGTGATGATCGGGTTCCCGGCCGAGGCGGACGGCCTGACCTGCATCGACCTCGACTTCAAGGCCGCCGGCGAGGCATGCGTGGAGCATCTGGCGCGGCTCGGCCATCGGGTGGTGGCGCTGATCGGGTCGCCGCCGGAGGTGTACGTCCGCCAGACCGCGTTCGCCCAGCGCGTGGTCCAGGGCTTCACCGCCGCCGCCGACCGGGGCCGGCTCTCCTCCTCCGTCCACCCGTGCGAGGCCACGCCCGCAGCCGCCCGCGCGGTCGCCGAGCAACTGCTGCGGGAGCACCCCGCGTTGACCGGGGTCGTCGTTCACAACGAGGCGATCCTGGAGCCGCTGATCGACGCCTTCGGCCGACTCGGCCTGCGCGTCCCCGCCGATCTGTCCGTCACCGCCATCTGCCCCGACGAACTCGCCGATTCCCTCCGCATCCCGGTCACCTCGGTCGCCCTGCCCTCCGCCGAGGTGGGCGCCCGGGCCGTGGAGCTGCTGATGAACAAGCTCGGCGGCAAGACGGTGCCCGAGGCCACGCTGCTGCCGCCCCGGATGACGGAACGCGCGAGCACGGCGCCGCGGAACGCGCCCTGACCCCCGTATGTGCAAGGCCCTACCTGAAGGAGCCGTGGCATGAGAGGCAAGACAAGACGCAGAACCACGCTGGTGGTGGCGCTGGCCCTGGTCGCAGGGCTCGGCGCCACCGTCCCCGCCCACGCCGAAGACCCGGCCTATCCCTTCCGCAACCCCGCGCTCCCCGTCGAGAAGCGCGTCGACGATCTGCTCGGCCGACTCACCCTGGCGGAGAAGGTCTCCCTCCTCCACCAGTACCAGCCCGCCATCCCCCGCCTCGGCATCCAGCCCTTCCGCACCGGCACCGAGGCCCTGCACGGCGTCGCCTGGCTCGGTAAGACCACCGTCTTCCCGCAGGCCATCGGACTGGCCTCGACCTGGGACCCGGCCCTGATGGAACAGGTCGGCTCGGCGGTCGGCGACGAGGCCCGCGGCTTCCAGCAGGAACGCCCGGCCGGCTGGGGCCTCAACCTCTGGGCACCCGTGGTCAACCTCCTCCGCGACCCGCGCTGGGGCCGCAACGAGGAGGGCTACAGCGAGGACCCCGAGCTGACCGGCGCCCTGTCGACCGCGTACGGCGAGGGCCTGACGGGCGGCGACCCCGACCACCTCAAGACGGCGCCGACGCTCAAGCACTACCTCGCGAACAACAACGAGTGGAACCGCACGACCACCTCCTCCGACCTGCGTCCACGCGTCGCGAAGGAGTACGACGAGGCCGCCTTCAAACCGGCGATAGAGGCGAACGCGGCAACGGGCGTGATGTCCTCGTACAACCTGGTCAACGGCCGCCCGGCGACCGTGAATCCGGACCTGAACGACGTCGTACGGAAGTGGACCTCGTACGACCTCCTGAACGTCACCGACGCCTTCGCGCCCGGCAACATCCCCGGCTCCCAGCAGTACTACCCGACCCTCGCCGAGGGCGACGCGGCCACACTCAAGGCCGGCAACGACAGCTTCACGGACAACGACACGAACTCGGGGGTGACGATCGCGGCGATCAACTCGGCCTTGGAGCAGGGCCTGCTGGAGGAGTCGGACGTCGACGAGGCCGCGTCCCACATCCTGTCCGTGCGGGTCCGGCTCGGCGAGTTCGACCCGGGCGGCGGCAAGTACGGCTCGATCGACAAGTCCGTCATCAACAGCCCGGCCCACCAGAAGCTGGCGCGCAAGGCGGCGACCGAGGGCGCGGTGCTGCTGAAGAATGACGCGGCTCTGCCCCTGAAGAAGTCCGAGAAGGACGTCGCCGTCGTCGGCCCGCTCGCCGACACCCTCTACACCGACTGGTACTCCGGCACCCTTCCCTATGCGGTCACGCCTGCCGAGGGCATCGCCGCGAAGCTTTCCACCGATGTGACCAGCAGCGAGGGCGTCGACCGGATCGCGCTCAAGAACGCGGCGACGGGGAAGTACATCACCGCGGGTACGGACGCGGACGGCGAGGCGCTGAAGGAGGCCGAAGCCTCGGGTACGGCCGGACAGTTCGACGTCTTCGACTGGGGCGGCGGCGTGGTGACCCTGCGCTCCGCGGCCAACGGCAAGTACGTCGGCTACAACTGGTCGAACTTCGTCAATGACCAGGTACAGCCGAACGGCTGGTACGTGCAGCAGCAGTTCAAGATGGAGGAACAGGGCGACGGCACGTACCTGCTCCGCTACGCCGGCTACGAGACCGAGGAGTCCTGGTGGACCAACCCGGTCTATCTCGGCCCGACCGGTGAGGACGGCACGCTGGGCCTGGTGGCGAAGGACGCCGCCGCGCACTACACGAAGGACGTCGTCCGCAGCGGCGTCGACGAGGCCGTGGCCGCGGTGAAGGGCAAGGACACGGCGGTGGTGGTGATCGGCTCCAACCCGTCGATCAACGGCCGCGAGGCCCACGACCGCACCGACATGGGCCTCGCCCCGGCTCAGGAAGCCCTGGTCAGGGCGGTCCACCGGGCCAACCCGAACACGGTCGTGGTCGTCGAGAACAGCTACCCGACCACCCTCGGCGCCCTCCAGCGGGAGGTCCCGGCCGTCCTGTGGACCTCCCACGCGGGCCAGGAGACGGGCAACGCGCTGGCCGACCTCCTGTACGGCGACGCCAACCCGTCGGGCCGCCTCACCCAGACCTGGTACCGCTCCGAGGCGGACCTCCCGTCGATCCTCGACTACGACATCATCAAGTCCGACCGCACCTACCAGTACTTCACGGGGCAGGCGCTCTACCCCTTCGGCCACGGCCTCTCCTACACCAACTTCCGCTACGGCGCCCTGAAGAAGACCGACGGCGGCTACGCCCTGACCGTCACCAACACCGGCCGCCGCACCGGCGACGAGGTCGTCCAGCTCTACGTCCACCAGCGCGTCTCCCGCGACAAGCAGCCGCTGAAGCAGCTGGAGGCGTTCCAGCGGGTGTCGCTGAAGCCCGGCGAGACCAAGACGGTCAAGCTGAAGGTGACACCCAAGGACCTCGCTCACTGGGACGTCACCCGCTCCAAGTGGGTGGTGGAGAAGGGCACCTACGACGTCCTGGCCGGCGCCTCCTCCGCGGACATCCGCGCCCGTACGGCGTGGCAGGTGTCCGGCGAGACGATCCCGGCGCGTGATCTGTCCCGTACGACCCGCGCCGAGAACTTCGACGACTACGAGCGCACGCGTCTCGTCGACGAGTCGAAGGCGCGCGGTACGGCGGTGGGCACGGCGGCCGACCGGGCGTGGCTGAAGTTCGGTGACGCCCAACTGGGGTCGGGCGCCACCAAGTTCACCGCACGTGTGGCTGGCGCGGCAGGCACGGTCGAGGTCAGGCTCGGCTCCCCGACCGGCACACTCGTCGGTACGGCGGTGACGGACGGGACGCCTTCGCCGTACGACTACGAGACGGTGACCGCCGATCTCGCGCGCGCGGCGAAGGGCCGTACGGACGTGTATCTCGTGCTGAAGGGAGAGGGCCTGCGCCTGGCGACGTTCAGTCTGCGCTGACGGGCACCTGGCGCAGGCCCACCCTCAGCAGCGGGCGGGCTTGCGCCACGCGCACTCGAGGTCGGTGCCCCGGGTCGCCTTCGGCTGAACCGCCGTCGCGGCCTCTTCCGTCGACTTCGCGAGCGTGACCACGATGGCGTCCTCCAGCGGCTTCACGGAGGACGCCAGATAGTTGTTGAGGACGATACTGAAGACCAGCTCGCGTCCACCGGCGTCCGTGACATACCCCGACAGGGCCGAGGCCCCCGTCAACGACCCCGTCTTGGCACGGGCGTTGAGCGCGGCGGCCGTTCCGCACATCCGGGAGCGCAGGGTGCCGCCGACGAACCGGTCGGGGTCGCAGGCGACCGGCAGCGAGCGCAGCCAGTCGGCGTACCAGGGCTCGGCACGTACGGCGAGGAGGAGCTCGGCGAGCTGTGCCGCGGGGAAGTTGTCCATCCGCGACAGCCCTGACCCGTCGACCTGGCGGACCTTGCCGGTGTCGACGCCGATGCCCTTGAGATATCCGCTGACGGCGGCCAGCCCGGCACTCCAGCTTCCCTGCTTCGACACCTCGTATCCCATGGCCTTGGTGAGGATCTCGGCGTGCATGTTGTTGGAGAGCTTCATGAACGGGACGAGTAGATCTTTGAGGGCCATGGAGTCGTGCGAGGCCAACTTGCTTGCGGATGCGGGCGTTTGACGCCCCAGCCGAGTCGGCCCGACGACCTTGACCCCGTGATCCGCGAGCGCGTCCCGGAAGACGGCGGCGGCGTATCCGGTGGGCTCCCACACGGTGACCCACTCCTTGGCACCGGAGCCGCCCACGGGTGTCGTACCGCTGACGACGATGTCGTTGGTCCCGTGCTCGCGCTCGACGGTCAGGTCGTTCGAGCCCCCGGCCGCGACGGTGGTGGCGCGCACATCGATGTCGACATAGTCCGTGTCGGGCGTGACGGCGACGACGGGCTCGTCCCCCGCCTTCGCACCCGGCGTCACCGTGACGATCACGCTCCCGGTGTCGTAGTCGGTGTCCGGCGCCACGCTCAGCGCGCTGATCTGCGCGGAGTAGTACGAGGACTCGTCGTCGGCGGCCCAGGAACGCCCGAGCCGCTGGGCGTCGAACCGGGTGTCGTCGGCGATCAGCCGCCCGTCGACGCGCTTGACACCGGCCGCGGCGACCTGGGCGGCGAGGCGGTCGTAGTCGGCGGCGAGCAGGGTCGGGTCGCCGGTGCCGCGCAGATACAGGTCGCCGCGGAGCACGGACCCGGACCGCCGTCCGGCCGCCAGGACATCCGTGGTGAACCGGTACCCGGGGCCGAGGATCTCCATCGCGGCGGCCGAGGTGGGCAGCTTGGTGTTGGAGGCCGGCATCAGCCGCGTGCTGGGCAGATGCTGGTACAGCGGCTCACCGCTCACCGCGTCGGCGATCACGACACTCGCCACCCCGCCCTCCATCCGGGCGTCGCCCAGGATGGTGTCGACGGCCTCCGGCAGACCGGTGCGGTCGGAATCCGCACCGGCCTGCGCGCCGGGCCCCAGGACGGCGGCGAGCGCCGCCACCAGGGCCCAGATCCATACGCTTCTACGGGAGTTGAGACGTCTCCCGGACCATCTCACGGGTGTGCTCATGCCAAGGGAGCATCCCGGATACCGGAGCCGGGCAACAGACCGCCTCAGCCGCCGAGCCCCCAGGCCCGCCCCATCCGGTACGCGGCGCACAGGTCGACGTCGAGGATGTACGCCCCGGCACTCCCGCACTGCTCGGCCCCGCTGCCGGGGTCGACGGGCTGTCCGTGGCCCATGCCGGTGATGCTGTAGGTCTCGACGGCGGTGTTCCCGCCCGAGTCCCGGAAGACCTGGTGCGGATATCCGGCGACGGTGTCGCTGACGTCGGCGGACTGGTCGGTCCCGTGGACGTCGGTCCACTGCTTCACCAGGTCGGTCATGTTGACGGGCTTGACGGTGTAGTCGGCGGTGCCCTGGAAGGCGACCAGGGTGGGCCAGGGCCCGGTGTACCCGGGGCGGGCGGCGCGTACGCGGTCGCCCCACTGGCCCGGGGTCTGGGTGGCGCCGACGTACATGCAGACGTACGGCGACCCGGCGGCCTGCGCGCAGCCGTACGGCAGCCCGGCGACGATCCCGCCCGCCGCGAACTTCTCCGGGTAGGCCGCCATCATCACGGCGGTCATCGCGCCCCCGGCGGAGAGCCCGGTGACATACACCCGCGAGCCGTCCCCACCGACGTCGGCGAGCTGCCGGTCGACCATCTGCGCGACGGACGCGGCCTCGCCCTGGCCGTGCGCCATGTCGCCGCTCTGGAACCAGTTGAAGCAGGACTTGACGTTGTTCGCGCTCTGCTGCTGCGGCAGCACCACCGAGAAGCCCCACCGGTCGGCGAGCTGCGTCCACCCGCTGCCGGTGCCGTACCCGGACGCGTTCTGCGTACAGCCGTGCATCGCGACGACGACCGGCCGCCCGGCGGGCAGCCCGTCAGGGACGTACCGGAACATCCTCAGCGCACCCGGGTTCGACCCGAACCCGGTGACCTCCTGGAGGGAGGCGGCAGCGGCTCTGCCCGGAGTCAGAAAACCGGCGAGAAGGGCGACCAGCAGGGTCGCCAGGACAGTGATACGACGTGCGGCTCTGGTCTGTGTCATGCAGCGGGACGGTAGAACCGCGAACCACCGGCCGATATGTCGCCGGACAACACAACGAGGGCCCGGCGGATGTGTGACCGCCAGGCCCTCGTGTACATGGGAATCGTGGAGATGGCGGGAATCGAACCCGCGTCCAACGGTGCAGAATCAGGGCTTCTCCGTGTGCAGTTCGCTGCGATTTTCTCGGCCCCGGCGATCACGCGAACAAGTCACCGACGGGCCCAGTCACTGTTTGATTTCCCATCGAACCCCGTGACCGGGCTCGATGGTTTAGTTCCCTAGATTATGCCAGGATCCGGGCCGGGAACACTCCCGGGCTGACACCCTTTATGGGCCTTCACTCACTGCTTATTAGGCAGCGAGGGCGAAGGCGCGGGAATCGCTCTTGGTATTGGCGATTATTGGTTGCGACATATGGTTTACGAGATCATTGCCGCTTCCTCGACACGCTTCCCCTGCTTCGACAGCCGCTGTCGAAACCGATCATCCCCATGTTGATTTTTCAAGCCGGGTCTTTCGACCCGTGCGCCCTCTGTGGGGTGCAGATGCCATCGTACGTGACCAACGCACGTCGATGCCACCGTATTCCCCGCGCCTCAGGCGCTCCGCTGCCGCCGCTTCGCCGCCGCGATCGCCCGCTCCGACTCCCGCCGGTCCTGCTTCTCCCGCAGGGTCTGGCGCTTGTCGTACTCCTTCTTGCCTCGCGCGAGGGCGATCTCGGCCTTCGCCCGGCCGTCCTTGAAGTACAGGGCGAGGGGCACGATGGTGTGACCCGTCTCCTGGGACTTCGCCTCCAGCTTGTCGATCTCCTCGCGGTGCAGGAGGAGCTTGCGCTTGCGGCGCGCGGAGTGGTTGGTCCAGCTGCCCTGGTGATACTCGGGGATGTGGGCGTTGTGCAGCCACGCCTCACCCTGGTCGATCTGGACGAAGCCGTCGGTCAGCGACGTCCGCCCCTCACGCAGCGACTTGACCTCGGTCCCCATGAGGACGAGGCCGGCCTCAAAGGTGTCGATGATCGCGTAGTCGTGGCGGGCCTTCTTGTTCTGGGCGACGATCTTGCGCTTGCCGCCCTTCTCGCCGTCCCTGGCCTTCGCAGCGGCAGCGCCGCCCTGCTTGGGCTGGGACTCCTTGGGTACGTACATTCCCTTGCTCATAGTGCTGGCCATTTTCGCACTACAAGGGGGTCGGAGGGAAAGGCGATTACGAAGCGTCCCCGAGCCCGCTCAGCACGGTCTCCGCCTGCTTCAGCGCCCCGGTGTCGGCCTCGAGGTCGGGCGTGATGCCCTTGCCGTCGACGCCGCGGCCGGACGGCGTGCGGTAGTGCCCGACGGTCAGCTCGGCGACGGAGCCGTCGGGCAGCCGGGTCGGCATCTGCACGGACCCCTTGCCGAAGGTGCGGGAGCCCACGACGACCGCGCGACCGCGGTCCTGCAGGGCGCCGGTGAGCAGCTCGGCCGCGCTCATCGTGCCGCCGTCGACGAGCGTGACCAGGGGTCTGGTGGTGTCGCCGCCGGCCTCGGCGTGCAGGGCGTACTGGGTGCCGTCGACGTCGTACGTGGCGACGAGGCCGCCGTCGAGGAAGGCGGAGGCGGCGGTGACGGCCTCGGTGACCAGTCCGCCGGAGTTGCCGCGCAGGTCGAGGACGATCCCGGCGTCGGCGGGGGCCTGCCGTACGGCGTCGCGGACCACGTCGCCCGAGCCCTTGGTGAACGCGTCGATGGTGATGACGGTGACACGGTCGGCGAGATTCCGGACGGTGACCGAGTCCGTGGACAGACGGGCCCGGCGCAGAGTGAGGTTCCACGCGTGCGTGCCGCGTTCCAGGCCGAGCCGGACGGTCGTACCGGCGGCGGCGTCGGTCGCGTCACCGCGCAGTAAGGAGACCACCTCGGTGACGGGCCGCCCCTCGACGCGCGCGCCGTCGACGGTGCGCAGCCGGTCACCGGCGCGGATCCCGGCGGTGGCCGCGGGCGACCCGGCGCTCACCTTGGTCACCTCGATACGGCCGTCCCGCTCGCCGCGCGTCCACAGCCCGACGCCGGTGTACTCGCCGTCGAGGGACTCCTCGAACTCCTCGAACTCGCCCTGGGAGTAGACGGCGTCCCAGCGGTCGCCGCTGCGGCTCACGGCGCGTTCGGCGGCCTCCATCGGGGACTGGCCGGCGGCCATCGCCTCGGCGGCGGCCTCGGTGACCTCCTCGGGCCGGGCGGCGGAGGCGGTCGAACGGGGCGTGCCCGGCGTGGTCTTCCGGTCAGGTCCGGGCAGCGAGCCGGTCGCGGCACCGGCGACCAGCACACTCGCGAACACCAATGTCAGGGCGGCCCCGCGGCCGAAGCGGCGGGGCTGACAGAACAGGTCACGGCCTGACATGCCGGTGAGTCTAGGACAACGCGAAGGGCCGCACGGCCGGTTGACCGTACGGCCCTCTTGGCGTGCGTCACACCTTCAGGTACTTGCGCAGCGCGAAGAACGCGGCCAACGCGGGCATCAGCAGGCTTGTCGCGAGGATGAGCGGAAGCTTCGTCAGGACGGCGTCCCAGCCGATGAAGTTGATCAGATTCAGCTTCTCGGACAGGGCCAGACCGTGGTCGATGATGAAGTACCGCGCGACCACCAGGAACCCGCACGCGACCGCGCCGCCGATCAGCCCGGCGACGGCGGCCTCCATGATGAACGGCGCCTGGATGTAGAAACCGGAGGCGCCGACCAGCCGCATGATGCCGGTCTCGCGTCGCCGGCTGAACGCCGAGACGCGCACGGTGTTGACGATCAGCATCAGCGCCACGACCAGCATCAGCGCCATCACGGCCCGCGCCGCCCAGTTCATGCCGTTCAGCAGCCCGAAGAGGTTGTCCAGGATCCCCTTCTGGTCCTGCACGGACTGCACGCCGTCCCGCCCGTCGAAGGCGGTCGCGATGACCTGGTACTTCTCCGGGTCCTTCAGCTTGATCCGGTACGACTCCTGCATCTGGTCCGGCGTGAGCGAACTGGCCAGCGGGGAGTCGCCGAACTGCTCCTTGTAGTGCTTGTACGCCGCGTCCTGCGACTCGTAGCTGACCGTGTCGACCACGGACATCTTCTTCAGGTCGCCGAGGATCTGGTCCTTCTGGTCCTTGGTGACCGCGCCCTTGGCGCAGTTGGGGTCGGACTCGGCGTCGCTCTTGTTGCAGAGGAAGACCGAGACGTTGACCTTGTCGTACCAGTAGCCCTTCATGGTGTTGACCTGATCGCTCATCAGGAGCGACCCGCCGAACAGGGCGAGGGACAGGGCGACGGAGACGATGACCGCGAAGGTCATCGTCAGATTGCGGCGGAGACCGACACCGATCTCGGACAGAACGAACTGGGCGCGCATGGCGTCTCTTTCAGGCCTTTCCGTGGACGGGGGTGCGGGTCAGTGCTGGTAGCCGTAGACGCCGCGCGCCTGGTCGCGGACGAGGCGGCCCTTCTCCAGCTCGATGACGCGCTTGCGCATCTGGTCCACGATGTTCTGGTCGTGGGTCGCCATCACCACGGTCGTGCCGGTCCGGTTGATCCGGTCGAGCAGCTTCATGATGCCGACGGAGGTCTGCGGGTCGAGGTTGCCGGTGGGCTCGTCCGCGATCAGCAGCTTGGGCCGGTTCACGAAGGCCCGCGCGATCGCCACGCGCTGCTGCTCACCACCGGACAGCTCCCCGGGCATCCGGTCCTCTTTGCCGCCAAGGCCGACGAGGTCGAGCACCTGCGGCACGGACTTGCGGATCTCGCCGCGGGACTTGCCGATCACCTCCTGCGCGAAGGCCACGTTCTCGGCGACCGTCTTGTTCGGCAGGAGGCGGAAGTCCTGGAACACCGTCCCCAACTGGCGGCGCATCTGCGGCACCTTCCAGTTGGAGAGGCGCGCGAGGTCCTTGCCCAGGACGTGCACCTGACCGTGGCTGCACCGCTCCTCGCGGAGGATCAGCCGCAGGAAGGTGGACTTTCCGGAGCCGGAGGACCCCACCAGGAACACGAACTCGCCCTTCTCCACTTCCAGGGACACATCCCTGAGTGCGGGGCGGGTCTGCTTGGGGTAGACCTTGGAGACGTTGTCGAATCGGATCACGGATGCACCACGGTTAGCCGGGGGTAGATGAGCGTGACCATACGCGAACGGGGAGCATGAGCGCAGTCACGGGAGGGGATGCGCGAGGCTTGTGCGGTTTTGTGAGCGCCCCATAGGGGCGCGGGGAACTGCGCGACAAGCCACACACAACCCGCAGCCGCGAGATAATAGGCAACCACCCCTCTGAGAGCGACCCGCGCACCTTCCGGAGGAACCTGGCATGGTGGAGAGGGGAACGTTCTCGTACGTGAGGGCGTTCCAGGGGTGGAACCGCTGGCGAGGAGGCGAGGCGCATGACGTACGACCGGCTGGTGTGCGCGAACTGCGCGGCGCCCGTGAACGAGGGCCGCTGCCCGGTCTGCCGGGCGAACCGCCAGCGACTGCAGCAGGAGAACCCCTTCGCGGGGCTCAACCCGATGACGCTGATCGCCCTGCTGGCGATACTGATCGCGGCCGTGGCACTGCTGGCGCACCAGACTGCCTAGAGCGGCCTCGGCCCCGCACTCCACAAGGCACACAAGACATGTGAAGGGCCCGGAGCGACACCGCTCCGGGCCCTTCATCACTCACAGCGCATACGTTCCGTCTGCCCGCGGCTACCGTCAGGCAGCCGCACCGCCACGGCCGCCCATGAGGCGCGGCAGCACGCGGAAGCCGATGCCACCGGCGATCATCGTCGCGGCACCGATCAGCAGGAACGTGGTCTGAGCGGCACCGGTCTCGGCGAGCTCGTCACCGTTGCCCTGGGCATTGGTGTCGGTCGCGGCGGCCTCCGAGCCGGTGTCGGTGAGGGAGGACGAACCCTCCTGCTGCGCCGAGGAGCCACCGTCGGGGTCGGCGTTGTTGCCGCCACCGCCGGCGTTCCCGTTTCCGTTGCCATTCCCGTTGCCGTTCCCGTTGCCCGGGTCGGACGGCTCGTCGGTGGCCGGCGGCTCGGTGGGCTCGGGCTCCTCCGTCGGCTCGGTCGGCTCCTCGGTCGGGTCCGTGGGAAGGTCCGTCGGCAGGCCGGTGGGCGGATCGGTCGGCAGGCCCGTCGGGACCGGCGGCGTCGGGTCCGGCGCGGGCGACTCGTCGCCGCCGCACAGGATGCCGAGGATGCAGTCGTCCCCGGGCTCCTCCGCAGCCGAAGCGGCGCCCGCGGCGGTCAGCGAGGCACCGGCGGCGATCACGGTCGCGGCGGCGATGCGCGCGACGCGGATGCGCGTCTTGTTGGTCATCTGGTTGCTACCCCCAGTAGCTGATCGTCATTGAGGCGGCGCTCGGGGCTGTGATCAACGGGATAGCTGAACTCACGGCCCCCCGGTTCACATGCGCCCCAGAGACACGCATGCCACGCTTTACCCTTCCCATTTTTCAGAGCAACGTCAAGGTCGTTTACGGACGCGATGTCCAATTGCGGCGACTATGCGATGGGTTGGAGTCTGTGAGTGTGATGTAAAACCCGGACATGCAGGAACGCACAAGGCAACTGCCGCCGAGGTGGCGGCAGTTGCCTTGTCGACAAAGTTACTTCTCTTGCTGCTTGCGCCAGCGAATTCCGGCCTCGAGGAACCCGTCGATCTCGCCGTTGAACACGGCCTCGGGGTTACCGACTTCGAACTCGGTGCGCAGGTCCTTGACCATCTGGTACGGGTGCAGGACGTACGAACGCATCTGGTTGCCCCAGGAGTTGCCGCCGTCGCCCTTGAGCGCGTCCATCGCGGCCTGCTCCTCTTGGCGGCGCCGCTCCAGCAGCTTGGCCTGGAGCACGTTCATGGCGCTCGCCTTGTTCTGGATCTGCGACCGCTCGTTCTGACAGGAGACGACGATGCCGGTGGGAAGGTGGGTGAGCCGCACCGCGGAGTCAGTGGTGTTGACACCCTGACCACCGGGCCCGGACGACCGGTACACGTCCACCCGCAGCTCGGACTCGTCGATCTCGATGTGGTCGGTCTGCTCGACCACGGGGAGGATCTCCACGCCCGCGAAGGAGGTCTGCCGGCGTCCCTGGTTGTCGTAGGGCGAGATACGGACCAGCCGGTGTGTGCCCTGCTCGACGGAGAGGGTCCCGTAGGCGTACGGCGACTGCACGGCGAAGGTGGTCGACTTGATGCCGGCCTCTTCGGCGTACGACGTCTCGTACACCTCGGTCTTGTAGCCGTGCTGCTCGGCCCACCGCAGGTACATGCGCTGCAGCTTCTCGGCGAAGTCGGCGGCGTCGACGCCACCGGCCTCCGCGCGGATGTTGACGAGCGCTTCCCGGGAGTCGTACTCGCCGCTGAGGAGCGTCCGCACTTCCATCTCGTCGAGGGCCTTCTTGACGGCGATGAGCTCGGTCTCGGCCTCGGCGCGGGTGTCCGGGTCGTCCTCCTCCTCGGCCATCTCGAAGAGAACGGCGAGGTCGTCAATGCGACCGCGGAGGGCCTCGGCCTTCCTCACCTCCGCCTGAAGGTGGGAGAGCTTGCTGGTGATCTTCTGCGCCTCGTCCGGGTTGTCCCACAGGGACGGCGCGGCCGCCTGCTCCTCGAGCACGGCGATGTCTGCCCTCAGCTTGTCGAGGTCCAGAACGGCCTCGATCGACTCCATGGTCGAGGAGAGGGACTTGAGCTCTTCGGATACATCGACGACTGCCACACCCCCAGCGTAACGGCTCCGCCAACCGAGGAACGCCGGGTCACCGCCACTTACCTGTGCCCCAGCGTTGGCACCCCGGTCGGCACAATTCAGCCCGTCCGGCGTTTGAGGACGAGGCCGCAGGCCGATGGGGTGCAGGGGCGAAGCCCCGCGGGGGTCCAGGGGCGGAGCCCCGCGAGGGGTGCAGGGGCGCAGCCCCGCGAGGGGTACAGGGGCGAAGCCCCGGTGGGGT